>JBBARF010000024.1:0-35921 GCA_040399925.1 Bacteriovoracaceae bacterium | reverse complement strand
AATGGTGCCCAGGACTGGACTTGAACCAGCATACTTTTTACAGTGCTACCACCTCAAGGTAGTGCGTCTGCCATTTCGCCACCTGGGCACATGAGATGAAAAGAGATCTTAAATTAAGGGAATTGCAGGGAGTTTGTCTAGAATTAATTTAGCGACGAAGGCAATAAATCGTCGAGATCAGACAGATAGAATTTGAGACGCTCAAGGCTGTCTTTCAGAGACAGGATTTGTTGATCAAGAACATACATTGATTGATCAGGAAATTGAGATGCTTGCACGAGGTGACGCTTCTTCACTGAATACTGATTCAGTTCTTCATAAGACCATTCCATCTCCCCCTCTGCGATCAGAGTCTCAAGTGGATCTGCGTGGATTTCCACGGAGCTGAACAGCGGAAGCACGTTCACAGTTACATTTAAATTTTCAGACTTCCCAGCAACGTTCATATTTACCTTTTTCTAGTCCCGGTTCAACAGGGACCCAGCATTAACTTTTGCAGTTATCGTGCCATTTAAGTGGTTTCATTATGTCCCCACTGCTTTGCGTTATAAGGCTATTAAACCCTTGAACTTCATGTGTGAGTTGAAAATTTGAAGCTTCATGTAAACCTTATAGGAGTGTTAAACTCTAGGCAGTCTAAAGACAAAAGGTGGCCAGTTTTACCTGTATGGCCCTGATTCAATAAAATTTTTAGAATAGTAGGTATGAGTAAGCCCAAGTGCACCGACTGCAAACACTATTTTATCACCTACGACCCAAAGATTCCAAATGGTTGCAGGCAATATGGGATCAAGTGCAAGGCCATGCCGACAGAGATCGTGGCCAGTGCTGGTCAGGGTGATTGTCGAGGGTTTGAGCCAAAAAGAAAGCCGGAAACCAAAAAGCCAGGTCTGGATCTCAATCGCAACGACCTTTGGTAATGTGAAGTCTATTTAGGCAGGGCCTTGCCTAGGACAAAATAATTAGCTGAAATCTCTTCGATCATTCCCCCACCCAGGCAAATATCCTGATCATAAAAAACCACTGACTGACGATGGGTCATCGCTCTTTGGGGGCGATCAAAAACAACTTTCACGCGCTCGCCTTCCACCGTCACACTACAAGGCTCGTCGACCTGACGGTAACGAACCTTGGCCCTGCAGGTGAAAGTCCCGGTAGGCTTCGTCACGAGCCAGTTAAGCTCTACAGCAGTCAGCCCATCAGCATAGAGGGCCGGGTGATCATCCCCTTGGGCAAGTATGACTTCGTTTTGGGAGTGATTTTTCGCCACCACAAACCAGGCGTTCCCTGGACCGCCGATCCCCATCCCCTTTCTTTGTCCCAAAGTATAGAAGCAAGTGCCGTCATGCTGGCCCAAAACTTTTCCTGTGAGATCAACGAAATTTCCTTTCACTGATTTTATGTATTGAGAGAGAAAATCTTTAAAATTTCGTTCGCCAATAAAACAAATGCCCGTTGAATCTTTTTTGGTTTTTGTGGCGAGGTTAAATTCCTCGGCCAGCTCCCTAACTTTTGGTTTTGGCAAATGCCCAATGGGAAATAGCACATCTTTAAACACATCTTTTTGAACGGCATAGAGAAAGTAGGTTTGATCTTTATTTGAATCTTCGCCTTTTTTGAGACGAGGAAAAGCTTCTTTTGTATCAAGCTGACAGTAGTGGCCCGTGGCCAGATAGTCGGCACCAAGGAGTTTTGCGCGCTTATAAAAGACTTTAAATTTAATTTCACGATTACAGAGCACATCAGGATTAGGAGTGTGACCGTTACGATAGTCGGTCAGAAATTCTTCAAAAACTTCTTCCTGATACTCTTTTACAAAATTGGTTGAATAATAAGGCACATCAAGCTGCTCACAAACTTTGATCACATCCTGGTAATCAGCATCGGCCGTGCATGATCCATCGGGATTAGTTTCATCCCAGTTTTTCATGAACAGACCTATGACTTTATAACCTTGGAGTTTGAGTACAAGGGCGGTGACGGAAGAATCCACACCACCAGACATACCGACCACCACTGTTTTAGTGGCATTGGTTTGGTACTGGGAAAGCGTGAGATCAATCCCGTAGCTCGACAAGAGTGCCTGATTAAAGGTCCAATTCATAAGCTCTTGATAGTCCTTTTAGAGGGCTTTTTCAAGTCTCACAGAATTTTTACTTGGTAATATCCAGCAGCGTCCCTAAAGCGGCCCCGCCAATATATTGATAGGACTTGTAGAGGGTCTCGTGGTTCAGGGTTTCAGGGGTATCCAGTGAGCTTTGGTAGAATTTCGGGTTAAAGTCATCTTCCCAGTTTTGCGAAAACGTCACGGCCTGAATGTCTTTTTCCCAAAAGCGGAAAGTGTCTGATTGATCAAAGTTATTAGGCTTAATCTCAAAGTTCACACCCTCAGTAATCTTTTTTCCCATCTCGGTGAGCTTCGTTACCCACTTAACTTCCGAAGTTATGTCTCGCGAGTAAACCGACATATTGCCGGTTTTCTTTGTCTTATCAAAAAAACTCGTATCTTGCCCCAACATCTCAAGGTTCATGACTCCGAGAATTTTTTTGCCGGAAGATTTAAGATCAGTGGCGTACTGTCTGGAACCGAGGTAACCAATTCCTTGCCAGTCAAGAAAAGCGACTTGCACTGAATAGTTTAAATCTGCTGACGCTAAAGTTTTAATCAGTCCTAATGCTACCGCCATGCCTGAGGCATTGTAGTTTGCTCCGGGCATCGCTTCTTTATCTTTAACCAGTAGAGTATTCAGATCAAAAGAGATGGTGTCGTAATGGGCGGTGATAACCAGAACTTTACTGGAATCAAGACCGGCCTTTTCCCAGATGATATTTTGTCCTTGATGAGACTTAAGCTCCTCACCCAGAAACTGCATATATCTGGTGAATTTTTTCCATTTTTCATACTCAGGATTAGACTTTGGAATTTTGCCTTCAACTTTTGTATCAAAATCTTTTTGATAAAAAGACTGAACTTCATTCATGTCAGGAGCAAAACTCACTGTGGCCGTTTTTCCCGAATTTTTAATGTCTAATTTCTGGATGGTTTCTAAAAGATAAGCTCGGGTCTTATCGTGGCCAGGTTTTCCAACCATGCGCGAAGGCAGAGAATTGGTGACAATACTGTTCACAAAAAAGATCAGCTCTTTTTGAGACACTTTCTGAAGTTCAGTTCGGACTTGTGAGTATGTAGAGGGAGCTTTGGCAAAAGTGGTTAAACTTAAACTAGAAATCCCTACTATGATCAACTTTTTTAACATGTTCTTCTCCTTGGGCAATCACTTTTTCTTTGAGGTACTTCACTCGACCTGTGAGGAAGACCTTGGCATTCTTGCCGGTTTTTCTGGAGACAGAGAGAATAGCACCTTCCAGAACGTGGTGATCCCCTTCCCACTCAACGACTGCACGCTTGAGAGCTTTAGGGTGGAGCCAGCACTCTTTCTGAGTTCCATCCGGAAAAGTCACAGCCGCCTTTAAAACATCATGCCACGGAGTTTCGTCGGCCACATGACAATCAAAGAGCATGACTTTATGTCTATTAAAATATTCAGATGCTTCTAGCAGAAGCCTTTTTTCTTTAAACACATAATCACTCACGTAACCCTGAAGATTTTTAAAATCTTCATGCACCAAGAGACTTCCATGATCATGATGAAAAACACCTTCATGCATGCCAAGTTTCTGACCTTCAGGATTATAAAAAACTTCTCCGCCCACTTTAAATCGTGCGGGAATTTTCTTAGAGAGGTAAGAACTTAGATCTCCTTTTTTCAGGCAGTCGTTTACAACAACGCCTTTTTCGGCTTCTGCTAAACCAAAATTCTCTCCCAGTTTAATGACTTCTTTTTTCTGAAGATCAGACAGAGGAAGCATTAAACAATCCAGAATTTCGTGAGGTAGTCTGGATAACAATGGAGCCTGATCATATTTTTCATCGTTAGAGGTATGTAGAAAAACACTTCCGATGGATTCGTGACGAAATATTTTTGCATAGTGACCAGTAGCAATGAACTTGGCCCCCATCGCTTTCATTCTCTGATAGAGCGCCTTCATACGCATTTCATGACATGACCAACAAGGAGAAGAATTGGTGCCGGTGATTTTTGCATTAATCCACGGATCGAGGACTTCATTTTCAAATTCATCAACAGGCTTAACTATTTGATGAGGAATCCCCAATGTCTGACAGAATTCTTTGATCTTATCTAATTTTGCCTGGTCAAGATGACATGATAAAAATCCAGACTGACCTGTAGGAAAGTCATTACTGACAGTCACGCCGATTAAATCAAACTTCTGGATTTTTAACAGATACGCCGTGACGAGGGAATCGACTCCCCCATTCAGGCCCACAATGACTTTTTCTTTCTGAGTATTCTTGTCAGATGAATACGCTTCAGAAAGATTCTTTTTACTGTCCATACAGCTCATTATACCCCCATTTTTCCCGGAGGAGATGAAATTCTTAAGGTTCATCCCATCTTCTGTCGATGAGATACCAATGGACCAAATAAAATCCTGGGGAATAGCCATTTATACGAAAGAGAGAAAGGAGCAACAGGTTCTTAAAGATCTTTTGCAACTTCTCCGGTCACATTCACCTAGTAAGTCAGTGAGTTTTGCCTACGTCGAAGCGGAAGACTCACTTCTACCTAATCTTTCTCTGTGGGAAAATCTTCAGATTGCAACTGGTGGAACATCATGGCGTGAATTTTCACAAAGTGTTGATGAAGAATGGAAACCACTTATTAAATTGATTAGAAATCCCGATCAACTCACTTTGAATTCTATGCCTTGGGAGAAGTTCACCATCAGTCTTCTCAAGGGATTACTTGTCTCGAATCAAAATCTTCTGATTGATATGAACGAAGAATTACTTCCGCCAATGATGATTCAAAATTTCAAAAAGATTTTCTTAAAGGCGACTGATAGTCGACAGATTTTTCTCGCCTCCGCCCAAACAGCTGTATGGCTTGATTGCGCGCATTCAATTGTAGGCCGCAAGGGTTATGAATTTATCACTGAGAAACTTGATTCAGACCGAATTAAGCGTCACTGGGTCGCTTAAGCTTTACCGAACAATTCATTTTGATCGCCGTTGTCGTGAACTTATTCATGGGTTTAATTCTTAACTGTAGCGACCAATCTCCCAGTAAAATATCTACCGAAGAAATATTATCAAAAGCTGAGATGCTGACCGATTTTAGTGAAGACTTTAAATCACCGAAGGTGTGAATATCAATGACTGGAGCACTTCCCGCCTTGAAGTCGTGAAAACAAATCGCCTGAAGTATTTTATCAGAACTAAAACCCATGAGCCTTGGCAGAGAGCTGACAAAACTCTTTGGATTCTCTGCATAGGCGACTGAAAGAATCTCATGCATATTACCCGCAAGCCTTGCATAATAGGCCTTGAGAATGCTTCTCCCCTCAGGCGCAAGCTCACCAGGAAGTTCAGTCAATCCGTGCTTAACCCACCCAGAAAAGTCTCCTGTGAACTCCAGACCTTTCCATTCATGGAGCTCGTATCCAATACGGGAAAATTCCAGATCAACCAGTTGATTAAATTTATTCTGAACCAAAGGCCTGAGTTGAAAGTATTCAGAAAAAAAACTCTTCACTCCGCCACTTTTAGTATTCACATAGGCATTTTTCTTATTGAGCTTGAGGCTTAATGGAATTTCACCCCGACTTGTTTCTAAAAGAAGATCTGATTCATGCAGCTCAGAGGCCAAAGATGAATTGACAAATTTTCCCACGAGTCTGGGATTTGATGGCACTTCTTTAAAGTAAGAGATCAAACCATCACTCATTGATTTGGAAACGTCGTTTAAAAAAAGAATCATCTCAGGATAGAACTGACGAACCATTCGGTCTTGCTGAGAAAGGACATTGAGATAATTTTTGTCAATGGTTTGAAGGAAGGCGAGTTCTTCACCTTTTTGCGAGGCCAGACACTTCCCTACTAAGAACTCGAAGAGAGAACCTTTCACCTCATTGAAGAGGGCTTCTTTTTTAGTGTCATCCTGGGCCATGGTCTATTTTGCCCAGTATGCTTCCTCTAGGCCATCTTCTTTTTCAGGCAGACCACGAAGAAGACGGGGTGAGTTCTGGCTCAGAACCTCAAAAGAAACGCGATTAGAGTACTTACTGATCTGAGAGATCGATGAGTAGGATAAGAATCTAGCTGCGTGTTTGGGAGAATTAGGAACCTTTTGTTTGTGATAGAGATTGGCCGAAAGATCATGGAGAACGGCCGCTAAAGCAGCATCCCCCGCACCATTGGTGTTTTTGATCATCATAGGTCCGCCACGGAAAGGATTAATATGGGAATAGATTTTAACCACTTCCTTACAATCTTTACGTCTCATCCCACGTGAATATTCAAATTTATTATAATCAACAATAGATTTAGTATGGAGAGGATCCTTTGTATGACGTGCCTCTTCCTGATCCGTTAAAGCTCCGATATAAAGACCTTTGGCGCCAACAGTGAGAAGGACCATGTCACACATATCAAGCACGCGCTCTGCAGACATTAAAGGATCTTCAATTCCTGTTAAGGAAAGGGCCTCAGTTTCATTCATCGCAATGACCGAAACATATTTAGGAATAAACTCTAAGAGGAAATCTTTCTTTTCAGCAACCAGTCCACTTGTACCCAAAGAAAGAACGACGGGAACATCGGCTGCTTTAGCAATATCAACAGCCCTGAGAGTTGATTTAAAAATGGGAGAATTTGGATCTCTGAGAGTGTAGGCCGAAACCAGCAAGGCAGCAGAATTCTCAATTAACTCCTGCGGAATAAATTCCGGAGAGAGATCATTCATGCAACCTTTCGAGATAGCAAAAGTACGATCTCGGTCAGGAGTGACAAAACAAAGCGCACGACCCATAGGACGAGGGCAAGGCTGAAGATAAGTCAGGTTAACTTTTGAACTGGTGTTGCAAATATATTTGAAAGCGTAATCACCCACTTCAATATTTTTATTAATTGTTCCAAGGGCAACTGAAGGAGAATCAGAAAGAATTGAAAAGTTATGCAGAGTATTTCCAACGGCTCCTCCCGGAAATTCTCCAGAGATATTTCCTGAGTTTTTATTCTGCCAATAAATTTTCTCGGCGAGTTCATCATCAATGAGAAAAGACTCACCTTTTTTAAACTGGTGTTGGGAAAGGAAATCATCTGAAACAGGAATTTCAATATCAACCAGAAGTTGTTCAATGCCTACGACATAAACATTTCCGGGACGATTGATCTCATCATCGAATGAGCTTCGTTGTTTATCTTCCACCGGGAAATAGTGCTTGGTGTTGCGCCGGCCTGGAAATTTCATGTAAATGTCCTCTTAAAAGTATCAACGTTATAAACCAAGTGCAGAGGGTTTAGAAAGAGAGACATGGACGTGACCCGGTTTTTTATGGTAAAATTTTCACATGTTTAAGTATGATCATCCTCAAAAATCTCCCATCTTCGACTATTTTGCTCCTCTGGGAAGTCATTACCGCGGTTTAATCTCCATTCCGCACTCGGGCGAGAATATCCCGGAGGCCTTCAAAGCTTTCCTCTCGGGCAATGAAATGGCCTACAAATCGGATGTGGATTTCAAAGTTAATGAGCTGGTCGACATTAAAAAACTTCAAGAAGCAGGCATCGCCGTCTTAGTCGCTAACGTTCATCGCATTTGTGTGGACCTTAACCGAGCCGAATCAAACTGCATTCTCTTCTGGAAAGAAAATACCCAGGGTGAAAAACTGGTGATCAAAGATCCAACCCATGCGGAGGTCCAGACCTTTATTGAGACTTATCATCGTCCCTATTACGAGCTTTTAAAATCGGCCATTCAGGATCTGGAGAAACGAAAAAGAAATCTCGTTTCGATGATCGATCTTCATAGCATGCCATCCAGGCCAACAGAATATCATATGAAACAGAACCCTAATCAGAAGGCAACACGCCCTGATTTCTGTCTTTCAGATCGCAACGGTAAAACCTGTGATCCGGAATTTATCAAAAGCTTCCAGGTAGATTTTATTGGACGTAAATTCGATGCTAGTTTAAATGATCCCTATGTCGGTGGGTACGTCACTGAATATGTCGATCAATTTCGTACCAATAATATTCAAATTGAAATTAATCGCCAGATTTACATGAATGAAAAAACAAAACTCTTAATTCCTGAAAAAGTGGCGATATTAAAACCTCAATTGACTGATGTCTTAATCCGCGGTTTTGAAACTTTCGCCTCTTAATGAACTGTCATATCCTCTGATTCTTTGTTCTCAGATTCTTTGGCCTTTTTAAGATAGATATTCATCTTTTCATCTGGTGTCAGATCGGTAACTTGCGGGCCATTTTTATTTTTCTGAGCTTCAATGCGCTTCTCTTTGCTCTCAATTTCAATTTTTCTTTGAAGCTGCATCTCGGGATTCTCATCCTCGCTAAAACTTTTGTTGGTGGTAAATGTTTTACCGTATTTATTGAACGCATACTGATACAAAACTTTTAACTGGGCTTCAAAACGTCTTCCACGCTCAAGGTAGAAAATCATCTCTTTAAGAATATCCGGAACATCCGTATTTTGCGACCACGCCGAGAAGAGATAAATCATCCCTTCCTGATCTACCTGACGTGAAAAATTAAGTGTTTTAAATTCAGTGTAAAGTAATCGGGCCATAGCTTCATCCATCGGGGTCGGAATAATTTCCGCAATAAACTTTGATCTGAGTCGTTTTGATTCAGGATTCTGAACTTCCGTTACTAAGACATATGAGTAAATAGAACCACTCTGATAGGACATCACCAGCTCAACCATATAGTCTTTATCGGCGGACTCTAATTCAATCACAGCGAGTTTCCCCTCCTGAATGAGTCCATAACGGAGAGTCTGCGACGGCAAGAGCTTTGAACGAAGATGTAAAATATAAATATCATAAATCATTTCATCAATGGAGGCCGGCTTAGGATCGAGCGTGAGTGAGAAAACATCCTTCCAGATTTCTTCTGGATCTTTTTTTAGAATTCTATTCTTTATAAACGGAAGTTTAAACAATTCCTGCCCCTGAGTATGATCAGGATAGAGATTCATAGGTAGAGTAAAAATTCGGGAGAGAACTCGACCGTTTGAAGAAAGAATTGCCATCCCTATCTGGGGTTGAATATTTTTACCTTTAACTTCAATAATCGGAACTGTCTGAAAGAGTGGATGTCTTGTAGGAAGCGGAACCTGCGAGTTGCGAATCGGAAACGCTCTCCAGAGTTGTGCGTAGTCCTCTTGATAAGCGGGAACTTCCTGTAAGGCCACGGGAGCCAGATATAAAGGCTTATAATTTGAAATTTCGTAGTACGAGTTCCAACCTGTCCCCTTCATCCATTGAGAATAAGTTCGCCCTGGGTAACCACGCACCCACCCAAGGGCCCCGTAAAGCCCAATTGCTAACATCAATAGACTGGCCAAGATCCAACGCATGCTAAACCTTCAAAAAAACTGGATATCTCTATACCTATTTATCGGTCATGAGAAAAAACTCATGAAATATTTCTAAGTACCGAAAAGAAGTTAAAATCAGTCGGTTTTAAAGGACTGCCTTATGAAAACAATTATGACCCTCTCACTCTTGGCCACACTGCTTACGGGATGTGATGCTCCTCAAAGAACACGGCTAGTGGACAATGCACTTTCATCAAATAACCTTTCAAACCCGAACGGTAACTTCAATCAAAATCCTTCTAATCCTGTCTCGACCACAGGAGGCTCCAATGGTGGAGCAGTTAATACTCTCCCCGCTGGTTTTTCAGGTTGTGATATCACGCCTAAGCATTACAGCTCAGGTCTCGGCACAATTGGAATTTGCCAGAGCTCTAGCTCTGAGACTTCAATTGTTTTCAAATCAAATTTAACTGATACCTCGGCAAGAACATGTCTCATCCCGACTTACAAAGATGCTTCTGGTAGTTCTGCTTATATTGGTCAGCCTCAATGTCTTTACACGACGGAAAACGCCCTGGTGCAAGGTGTACTTTATAAGAACCGCTCGGGTTACTCATCTTATCCGCTCAATGGTGTGATGATTATGAAAGAATCTTCGCTTACGCCTTACTACGCTTGTATGGATGCTTACGTAAAGTATGTTTCACAGGCGTGTCCTTATGGGGCCCAAACAAATGCTTCATGCGATCAGTATGCTCGTAACTACATGACCCAGCTTTGTAACACCTTCAAGACGACTTATTCTTATCTCGATATCAGACTCAAACTCTAGTTCAAAATCGGCGAGCTTAATGGCTTGCCGACAGCAAAAAGCCTGATCAAATCATTATTCTTTGAGACAAAAGTCAGCACCGGTACAAAAATATCGGAATTATTTTTTGGGTCTTGAAAAACTGCCCCCACAACAACTTGGGTCCCGTGGCTGTAGGATTTGACGTAAATATGCACTCTGTTTCCGTCAACTTCATCGGTGTAGGACTTGTCTGATCTGGCGATCGTCTCTTCCATTAAATAGTTAAACTGATGATATTCCTCGATCTTTATGTCATGGCTTTTATGATTCAAGATTAGTAAAGCAAGATACTCCGACTTCTTCAGGGCAACCCATTCCATTACTTCTGCTGGCAAAAAAAATTCATCCTTCATGGTCCTATTTTCCCCCGGAAAAACCTACCCTCTCAACCATAATACCACTCTGTGGGTAAGATAAGGGAAGAAAAAGGAGCCCCATGAGAAAGTTGCAGGAAGCACAAGGGTTGGATCAGTTAATCGAGGCAGGAAGCTCCGGTTACTTTCCATTGTTTTATCAGGATTGGATTCATGAGTCGTTTGCAGATGCCGGTGAAGTGAGAAAGATGTCATTCTCTCGTGCTGCTGAAACTGTTCACAAATTCTACAAACAAATTGAGCGTCACCACTCGCTTGAAAGAAAAAAGACTGCGATTCAGGCATTGAAGCTTGATGATCGTAAAGATTTTGTTCTTTCATTCATGAAGATGGTTGAATATCGCGCTCTCGATAGAATGAGAGAGCTCCACTAAAATGAAACTCATTACTCTTCTCTCCATTCTGGCCTTAAGCTCACAAGTATTCGCTGAATACCGTGCTTACCAGTATCTGGTGAAGACGAGTGATCCTTATGCTGTGACTACTAAAGCAGCACCACAGTATATTGTCAGCACTCTGAATCCTCAGATGTACAAGAGCTACCACGGTGGAAGTTTTATTAAGATTGATCTTCTTCGTACGTGGATTTGTCCGGGCTATACGGGAAGCCGTTTAAAAGTCTGTGATCACCCCTACGATAAAGGGACTCTATGAGCGTTAGTGTAATTCGAGACCAAGAAAAACTTAACGCTGCTCAAATTGAGACTCTCAAGCTCCGTAACGAGCGGGAGATCAAAAAATCACAGGCCATTCATCATGATATTAAATCTGAAATGCAACAGACTCACGCGGGTGAGTTAGTCAATCTTCAGGATGAAAATCAAAGACTGGTTGAAATCGAAAACTTAAAGAAAGAAAAAGTTATTAACCAAATGAAAGACCATTTGGATAAAACGAAAGATCTTACTGATAAGGAACTCGACGAGCTTAAGAAAACAAGCAACAAAGTTCGCGTGACTGATCAGATTAATTTGACCAATGATCGCAATGCTCTGGCCGAAAAACACGAAATTCACATCATGGACCTCAACGATCGCTTCAATCAAGCGCTTCAAAAAGTTCACCATGACGGTAAAGGGCGCATCACTGAGAGAGCTGCGGAGCTTCGTGAGGAGCTAGCGACTCAAACAGATATCGCTAAAGAAAAGCTTCATATTCAAACTGAAGCCGCCACTACCCGCTTCAGAAATGAGGGCGAGCTTTACTCCAAGATGCAGGAAGATCAAAAAAACAAATTTTCAAAAGATCATATCCTGACCAATCAGAAACAGCAGTATGAGATGGCAAAGATGACTGAGAAACACAACTCTCATGTCGAAATCAGGGACCTTTCTGCCAGAAAAGATATCAAGAATCAGGACATCGCCTTTGAGAAAAAATATGCTGAAAATTTAAAGATTCACTCTGAAAACTTGAGTCGCCTCAATGCCCAAAATGAAACTGTTGTGAAGTCGATAAAAGATGGCGTGACTGAGCAGCTTATGAATACGGTCAAAAGAACAGAAGATCCATTTTTCCGTTTCACTAAAATAGGCCCTACTCTTATTCAGCACCCAGATCATGTCGAAGTTAAAGTCAAGATCCCGGAACATTCTAAGCAGGACATCCAACTGACAACGAATTCTAAAGAAGTATTGGTAAATTTTAACCGCCGCTACGATGACACTCATTCGCCTGAAAAAGGTGTTGTCAACAAGCTCCACAAGGTTGAGACCTATACAACACGCCTGACTACTGACCATATCCTCGATCCCAAATCAGTGAAATCATCCTATCAGGATGGCGTCATGACTTACATCATTAAGCGGGCGTAGTTCCCGATTAACCAATGATCGTAAATTCCGAGAAATTTAGTTTGGTTATTTGCTGAACGTCTTCATCGACTTCTCTCACTTCCGCATGGGGTGGACCCTTGGTGCAGAAACGGTGAAGTTGCTTAAGGGCCTCAATTTCGCCTTGAGCAATAACTTCCACCGAACCATCAGCAAGATTGCGAATGGAGCCGACAATGGGAAGCTTTTGGGTCATTACATAATCCACCACACCGTAGCGGAATCCCACTTTCTGTACTTTCCCACGAATTGTCAGAGTCATTTGTAGCATTCATCTATATTGGAAAAGTCCCTTCAAAAGAGCAAGCTATTTGACCTAGAGAAGTGCAATTCTATAGGTTACAATAATCAACATGAAGCGTCCTAAGCTGGTCCATTTCACGAGTATCGAATCTGATGAGTATATTCATATACGCGCTTCTATGACCTATTCGTCTCACGGAAAGTTTGAATTCTTAGAAGAACTCAATCAAAACTTGAAAGAGATTGTTCCCACCAAGCCGATTCAGAGCTTAGGATTACTTTCATCAAATGAGTTCAGGCTCAAGGTTATCGGGCTCACCAAGGATGATCAGGAACATACCATCCGCAGTTTTGACTCCGATAGTTTCGGTAATTTTAATTTTAAAATTCCTCAGCAAGAAAACTCGCGTGCCGTGAAGCTTAAACTTTTTGAAACTCACTCCCATCCGGGTCTTGAGCTCCTGATCGGAAGTTTCATTCCCACAAAAATCGGAAGTCCGAAGAAAATTGTTATTACTGACTTTGATAAAACTCTGGTTGATACAAGATATTCTTCTTTAAAAGAGCTTTATCTTTCTTTACGAAATCCAGTAACCTATTTTCCCGCCGTGCCTAGCTCGATTGACCTCATCACTCGTCTGGTGGATGAAAAGTTTCAGCCTTTTATCGTTTCCGCATCTCCTCACTTTTATGAAAATGCCATTCGTGACTGGCTCTACCAGCACAAGATCTTCACTGGGAATATTTTCCTGAAAGATTACCGCAGTATTTTTTCTTTTTTTGAAGGTGATCTTTCAACCAAGGATTTAAAGTCTCAGGGTTTTTATAAACTCAATAGCATTGTTAATATTCTTCTGATGACGGGGATTCCGAATGATCTGGCATTGGTTGGAGATGGTTTTGAATCAGACACCATTATCTACCTTACTTTGGCCGCCATTTTAGTTGGCCGCTACGATCCATGGACATTGTGGAATCAAGTGAAGAAAGAGGAATCTTTCAAGCTCACTAACCAGCAACATTTTCGATTTCTCTCTAAATTTTATCAACTCAAGAATATGAGTGATGCTCAGCCGCAGGGTAAACTCAAAATTTACATCCGCTGTAAGCCTCACATGCTGGAAAACCTTCGAGAGCGAACTTTCAAACTAGACTTTGCCAATCAGCTCCACCATCTGGTGGAATACTACGTAGGATAATATGAAAACGACTCTTGTTCCTTTGATTGGCGATATAAACGAAAACCTTTACCAGCTTGGACTAAAGGAATCCGATTCATTTAAAGAACTGGAAGAAAGAGTCACCAGACTTCTTTCAACTAATAATCTTCTCCGTCAAGGCCAGGATCTTATTGCCCGCGCACGCGCTATTCTTCGCAAAAAAGAAGAAAGTTTTTTCAACGACTGTGTCACTTCTTATGCTGAAGGCTTAGGGATTGAGACTCATCGTTATTTTAGCTTTCTCTCGCTGCTTGAGATTGCTGCCCATTATGGCCAGGTTTACCCTGAACTCAAAGGTCTGCTCCCAGGTTGCGCGACTCTGTTTGAAAAAAATGCCGAGGGGATTTCTCACTCAAGACTTTTAGACTGGCCTTTGATTAATTTTTTCGAAGAAAAAACTCGTTTGTATTTTTGGCAGATTGAGGGACGCCCCTCGATTATGAATTACTCGTGTGAAGGACTTGCTCCACTTTTCTTTCAGGCGATCCATGCCAGTGGATTCAGCGTTGCGCTTCATCACAAGCCTGGTATTTCTTATCATAAAGATGGTTCAAGTATTTTTAAAATTGCCTTTGATACTCTTTTTGGAACTCTCGATTTCACAACATTTAAAAGAGATATTAAAAAAAGTCACTCTGTCACCAAGTGGGGATTTCTTGCTCTGGATAAAACCGGAAGTGTTTATGCCATTGATGTGGATGGGCCTAACTGTAACTCTGAAACATTTGATTTGAGTGAAACACCAAGGCTCATTTTTACTAATATTCCCATTCAAACGGACTTTGAAGGCTTTGAATCTTTTCTTAACTTCTCTGATCAACGGCAAAACTGGCTGAAAGATAAAATCAGTAAGCCCCGAAAGTCTCATATCCTTGACCTTCTGACTGACGTCAGTGATCAAAAGACCCATGGCTGGATTCATCCGGCGGCGACCCTCTCAACGGTGGGTGCCTATCATGTAAACCTCTCTACAGGCGATCTTGATATTAAAGAAGGCCATTCAGCACTGGTCGCCAGTGATGCCATTGTCCGTTTCTCTTTAGGCTCGCAGGCCCAGGGTACCATTCTCAAGGAAGCCAAGAGAACCTCGGACTTTGAACTGGGGTGGAAAAAAGCTGCCAGGGCCCAGGCAGCCTTTGATCAAGGTGACTGGGAAAAGGCTTACCATGAAATTCAAATGAGTATTGCTTTAGTCTGTCATCCAGTCTGGAAAGATATTCTCAACTTCTATTTATGTGTATGGGATTTTAAATTTGTCGGTGGCCAGAGGGAACTCATGCTAATTTATAAGAAACTGAAAAAACTTCGTCTCCCGGATTCCTTGAAAGATCAATGGATCATGCTCATTATGCGCTTTGAAAAGAAACTGGAGTTGGTGCCTACCGTCAGCGTGGAAAATGTCTCCTCAGTGAGCCGAGACCTCTTTATGAAAGAAAAAGTCGCCTCTAAAGCCGTCTTTGAGGTTTGGATGAAACTGCTCTATCCGCGGTTGGAAATTCTGGATGTTTTCTCTCCTCATCATAAGTAAAAAATGCTAATACTTTAATCCATGGGATTAATGTATGTGTTTCCAGTTTCGCTGGAAGAAGAAGATTTTGCTCAGAATAAAAGTGATGGCCTAACCCTCAAAAGTTATGGTCTTCCCTATATCTTCTGGATCTATGCTGCCGCTTCGATCGCTGTCATTCTCTTTATGTTTCTGGCCGTCAAAGACCCTGTTTTAAAACTCATCGCACTTGGGGATGAAACTGATTCAACTCTTGGTTACACCCTTCTAAGTTTGATTGGTCTTCTGCCTGTCTTTATCCTGAGTTTCTTTTTTTATGAAAAACGAATCGTGGCGAGTGTTAAAAAGATCACTCTAGAATACCGACTCTTTGGAATCAAATTTTTTTCTAAAACGTTTACCTATACTGCTGAAGACCCATTCTCAGTTGCCCCCTTTCTTTCTTCACCCAACCTTGCCCGACTGGCCGCGAAGGAAGAGTCCAAGAATTTCGAAAACAAGGGATACTATGTTCTATGGGTTACACTAGATGATGGAAAAAAAATTCTGATAGACCGACACTCGCGTAAAGCAGACTTACTCAAACTTAAAGATCTTATAACTCGTAAGTAAGACCTATACCTACACGACTTCCGATAAATGATGGACTGATTGGTTGATAAGGATCCGGAGCATCGAACTTGAAGAATTTGGCGTAATAGAATCCGCCGTAAACCTCTGCACCCCAGTTCGTTCCAAAGCGATAACCTAGATTGAGTCCTCCACCAAGAGTTGCTCCGTAGCTGCGCTTCCGATACAAAGAGCCTAACTCATAGGTCGCAAAAGGAATCATGAGTGCTTGGCCATTGATTTTCAAAGACAGATCTCCAATGTTGAAGATTTTATAACCTCCCCCCATACCGATCTCGAGCATTCTGAATTTTTCTTCTTCTCTTTGGGCCGTTAAAAAATTAAACAAGACTTCCAAATCCCAGTCATTTGATAACCATGATTGTCCACGCACAGAGAATCCGGTCCAGCTAATAGCATCGTTATTAGCGATCTGCCCATTCTGTTTATCCAGCGAAATTTGAGAAGCAAACTGCAGATAAGAAAGTGAATAGAGAGAATTACTTCTATCTGTACGACGAGTCTTTTTTTGAAAACGTTCGGCCACCAAATGGTCCGAGTCAGCAGACTCTTTTTCAGTCGTGACATCCTCGACCCGAATCCAACCCATTCTTCCTGAGACAATGACGGGATAGACCTGGGCCTTATTCCTCGCAATCTCCCCCACCTTGATCTTCTTTCCTTTACGAACAAATCCGATCGCACTAGTCATCTGTTCATCCGAATAAATGACGGCCTTATCAGCAGATACCATAGCAAATTGAGCGGCGAAAGTTTCACCAGATACCATAAGGAATAAACTCATTACTAAGAATGTTCTCAGAAGAGTTTGAAATAGTTGATCTCTAACAATATGAGAGGGAGCATGGCCCATTATTTCCGACCTTCTAAGTATGATAACATCACTAAAAACTTTTACTCAGTTAAAGTTTAACCCGAGCCAGGAAAAAAGAGGAGGAAAAAACGGCCACTCTAAACATCTGCTGAGAACTTCCGACACGGTAAATGGATTGTTAGTTTTTCTTATAAGGATGAGTTATGAAAAGCACGGTATTAAATCTCTTAATTCTTTCACTTGTTATCAGTGGATGTAACGAAAAGGTAAATCCGAATCTGGATGAAGCATCGGCCGCTACAGCGATCGCTCCCAAAACCTATATCTTTTCAATCACCAATACATCACCCTTAATTTTAAACTATAAGCTTCACCGAACCGGACCTAACAACAGCTCTTCTAAATGTGAGATCACTTCTCCAACGGCCTTCACTGCCACCAGATATCAACAAGAAGCTATCCCTGCCATTACTCATGATAATAAGTTTTTCGATACGACCTGTTTTTTTGAAGCCGAAGAATTATCCTTGTATTTCTCTGGCATGAATTTTCAGATTGACGCAAGTAAAAATACCTGTGAATACGTTGGCTACTCTCCATTTTCTTATTACAAATACCAGCCCGGTAATTCTAGTAAATCAGTAGTCAGTAAGTTCTTGGTCAATGCTGGTGCTAACTGTGCCGGCGGTAGTACAAATGTGAGCAATGGAGCTGGTGGCACGTTACCACTCAGTTGCGGTGCAGTTGGAGAAGCCAATATGGCCGACACAAATCCTGACATCGCTGATTCTGATAGAGCAGTACTTACAGACGAAACAGTTTGTGCCTTTGACTATACTGCTAGTGGCGGACCAAACTGCGATATCGGTGTCGTTTCAGTCAGTGAAACTTCATATACCTTTGCAGAAACTGATGGTACAACCACATCTTCGACTGCAGCAAGAGTAATAAATTGTGGTGGTAGTGTTGCCAACTGTATTGGCGGACCAATCACCTTGATTCCTAAATTAGAGGGATTTACCCGTGGTACGGAACTCTACCAAACTGTGATAAATGAAGATTTTTCAACCGAGTACAAACTTCCTGGTGGAATCGTTGACCAGAGACCGGGGAACTTAAACGTTGTTAATTATCGTCGAGATCTTGCCAGTAAAGACATAGATTTTGGAACTTCCGAAATCACCTACGATCCTCCTAACGATGCTTATGATATCGGCGCTCTTTTTGATATTAGCGCATTCTCAGGAGTAAAATCATTTGATCCAAAAGTTATGGAATTCTATTCGGCTGCGAGGGGCGGAAATGGCATTTCCCTCATGAGCACAGGTGGTCCACTTGAGCTCAAGTATGAAGAGGAAAAAATTAGACTTGGCCATACAGCTGCACCTTTAGCTGCTGATCCGTTTATGGGTTATGGTCCGGCTAATAGAACAAGCCCCTTTTATACTTTTTATTGCTTCGACCAAGCTTTCGAAGTTAAAGCAAGAATCAGAATGGCCGTTAGAGACTGGGACAGAGTTTTCTATCCGACCTCACCAGCTGATGACAAGCTCGCTCTGATTTCAGATATTGATGATGGTGAACTAAATGCACGCCTAGACAACCCAACGGGAATTGAAAGCTCAGAAGATGACGGCTCATACAATCAGATTAACGATTTGCATGACTGGGAAGATTTCTTGTTCATGGAGCGAACTCAAACATCTTCAGTTGCCTATCCGACAGCTTCCATTGCCAATCCTATCTGGATTCCCATGAATGGATATTTCAATCTGGCTAACTTTCCTTTCTATTAATAGATTTACATAAAAAAAGCCCCTCGTAAACGAGGGGCTTTTTTTTTTACAAAATATGTAAAATCCTAAAATTATTTTTCCATATAGTTCTTACTCTTATACTGCGATCCCATGTACATGAAAACGAAAGCAAAAATACCCATAAGAACAGCAAAGAACATAAAGTATCCAGTAGAAGCTACTGGAAAGAAGTTAACTTTTGCAACGTAGGCCGTGATCAAGTTACCGAAGAACACAGTGAGAAGCCAGATCGACATGATGGTTGACTTCATCGAGCGCGGAGCTTGGGTATAAGCAAACTCTAGACCCGTGATTGAAATCATCACTTCAGCGATTGTGATAATCAGGTACGGGAAAAACTGCCACATAACGTTGAGTTGAGTTCCGCCGTCCATCAAGAACTGCATGAAACCAATCAAAGCAAATGAAGTTGCCGCAACAAACATTCCCCAGGTCATACGACGGATGGGAGTTGTCTTGAAGCCCATCTTATCAAGGAGCGGATAAACGCCCATTGAGAATAGAGGAATAAGACCCATAACCATAATCGGGTTCCAAGCAGCAATCTGTGATGCTTCGAATGTCATTCCCATAAACACGAGATTCATGTTCATCGCTTGGATAACCCATGAAGAACCGTGCTGATCAAAAAGCGCCCAGAAGATAGCGATAGCTGAGAAAAGTTTTGCAATATTGAGTACCGCTTGAGCAGCATCAACTTGTTCACGGTTATGGTCTTTAAGGGCAGCGTCCATGAACGGCTCCCCGCTCTTGCGAGAAGAAGAGTTTTTGAAAGCTGAAGAGAGAACATTCAAGAAACCATGGCCGTCAGATTTTGTTGGTGGAACGTGAACGTATTCATTACGACCGAGCCAGAAAACAAAAGTAGCGAGGGCCATTAATACACCTGGTACACCGAAAGCGATTGAAGGACCGTAGTGCTTCAGTGTCCACGGAGTCACAAGAGTTGAAAAGAATGATCCGAAGTTGATCATAAAGTAGAAGACTTCATAAACTTTTTTAAGGAGGTGTTGTTGATTCGCTTTGAACTGATCCCCTACGTGAGCAGATACGCATGGCTTAATACCACCCGAACCAAACGCGATGAGAAGAAGTCCAACGTAAAGACCATTTTTAGTTTCCCAAATAGAAAGAACTGCATGACCTGCACAGTAGACAAGAGAAAGATAAAGAATCGTTTTGTATTTTCCTAAAATTCTGTCAGAAATGAATGCTCCGAGAACTGGGAAGAGATAACAGAGTGCCGAGAATAAATGATAAGTCGACGTAGCATCAGCTTCTTGAAACAGGAGCACCTGAATCATGAATACTACGAGGATCGATTTCATCCCATAGTAACTGTAACGTTCGCAGGCCTCATTCCCTACAATGTACTTAATCTGTGATGGGAATTTGTTGTCCGCTACTAAATCATTAGTTGCAGTTGCTGTCTTGGACATGGTTTTTCTCCTTATGCCTTATCTTTGTCATCTTTGTCGTTTTCAGAATAATTGAAACTTTTAGGCCTTCTGTTCCCGCCCAATTTTTTAGGCTTGTTAGGATCCTCAGCTTCTTTTTCCCAGTGACGGTACCAAGTATCCGACGGTTTTTCTTGGGATTCTTTCTCATTTTCTCTGACCGCTTTTTCAACGTCTTCACGCTTTTTACGAATGGTCGTGGTGCTTTTTGACACTGAATTCGACTCAGTTTTAGTACTTGTAGTGCTTTTATCGTGAGCAGTGATGTCTAAAGTCACATCTCCGGTTACTTTCGTCTGACAAGAGAGTCTTTCTTTCGTTATGTGGAAAACATTCCCTAATAGACGAACTTCTTCAAAAGTCTGTGGTGTCAAATTGAGCTCACCCGATTTTACAACAATGACACAGTCACTACAGCTAGCGCACCCACCGCAACTAGATTTAATTTTTTTGCCGAAACCTTTGAGTTGCTTCAGAAGAGTTTCCTCTCCATTCAAGTCTACAACTTCGCCAGAAGGCCACAATGTCAGTTTATAACTCATACTATTTTCTTAATTTGTTTTTCAATTGTTTCAAGGATTTTTCCCTTGATTGGTTTAAGGAGAAAAGAGAGATCAACACTTACAACTGCTTCAGTCTCTGTGAATTCGATCTTAGCGCCAAATCCAGTGCCTTTGGCATTAAGTGTAGTATTTGCATCATCATTTTTTACATCGGCCTTCACACCAAATTTAGATATGATTTCCGGAATAAGTTTCTTGGCAGCTTCGTAGCCGTCTTTTTTGTCCGTAATTTTGCTATAAGGAACTTTGATGTCCATTTAAAACCTCGAGTAATTGTTTAGCGAGTCCCTGTTGAACCAAATCCACCTGCTCCACGAATAGTTTCACCCAGAATTTCAGTTTTCATAAATCTGGCCTGAAGAACTGGAGCGATCACAAGTTGTGCGATCCGAAGCCCGTGCTCAACCACATAATCCTCTTTTCCAAAATTCCCCACGATGATGTTTACTTCCCCACGGTAATCGCAATCGATTGTCCCTGGAGCATTAACGATCATCAAAGGTGACTTGAGAGAAAGGCCAGAACGTGGACGAACTTGAACTTCATAACCAAAAGGAATTTCCATCATCAGACCAGTAGGAACGAGCAAGCGCTCCCCTGGTTTGATAGTGATTGATTTTTTTTCTGGAATACTAGCGCGGATATCGGCCCCGGCAGCTCCCTCGGTAGCGTAAAAAGGGAGTTCAAACGCTGAATCATAATGATCCAGCGTTTTGATTTTAACTTCTACGATAGCGGTCATAAGACTACTTCGCTTTTTTAGCGATTGGTGCAACAGCCTTGATTGAAAGCTTGATTTTGCCGAAACGGTCAACTTCAAGAACTTTCACATCAACGAACTGACCTTCAGTAAGGAACTCATTTGGATCATTCACGCGTTCATCAGCGATTTCTGAAACGTGAACAAGACCAGCAAGTCCAGGAACGATGTCAACGAATGCGCCGTACTCTTTAATAGTAACAACTTCACCTTTATAGATGGCACCGATCTTAGGACCATTGAGTTGCATTTCTGCCAAAGCGATAACTTCGTCAATCTTAGCAACATCAACACCAAGAACTTTAACAGTTCCGTCTTCTTGAACATCCATAGATACTTTATAGTTCTCTTGGAGAGCTTTGATGTTTTTTCCACCAGGGCCGATGAGTGCGCCGATTTTATCTGGAGCTATTTTGAACATTTTAATTTGTGGCACCCCTGCTTTAAATCCAGTGCGTCCAACAGAAATCGTTTTCGCCATTTCGCCAAGGATATGAACTCTTGCAACTTTAGCCTGCTCAAGAGCAAGTTTGAAAATCTCTTCCGAGATACCAGCAATTTTCATATCCATTTGGATTGCAGTGATACCATCAGCAGTACCTGCAAGTTTGAAATCCATATCACCCAAGTGATCTTCATCACCTAAGATATCTGTCAGGATCTTGTACTTGTCACCTTCTTTAATCAGTCCCATGGCAATTCCTGCAACTGGACCTTTAAGAGGAACACCAGCATCCATAAGCGCCATAGATCCAGAACAAACTGAACCCATTGATGATGATCCGTTAGATTCTAAAACTTCGCACGCGACACGTACTGTGTACGGGAAGTCCGCCTGCGATGGCATAGCTTTTTTAAGAGCTCGTTCAGCAAGGTTTCCGTGACCAATTTCTCGACGACCAACACCACGGTAACCACGAGCTTCACCAACCGAGAATGGCGCCATTGTATAGTGAAGGTAGAATTTCTCGTACCCAACACCGTTGATTGAGTCATACATCTGCTCTCCTTCTTTACCGCCGATTGTTACGGCCGCAAGAACTTGAGTTTCTCCACGTGTGAAGAGTGCTGAACCGTGAACCTGAGTGAGAACTCCAGTTTCAGTTTCGATCGCACGAACCTTATTAACTGGACGACCAGCAATACGTTTTTCTTCGTTAAGGATGTCAGCTCTCATCAGTTTATAGAGAACTTCGTCAGTTACTTTAGCTGCTTCCTTACCAAAATCTGTTCCTTCAGGAAGAGCAAATTTAGTTGGAGCTGCTTTAAGAGCTTCTTTAATTTTCTTTTTGAACACAGATGTAGCAACAGTACGTTCTTGTTTATCGTTGATAGCAAGAACTGCACGAGCGTCAGATGTGAAGTCTTTGAAAGCTTCAGTCATGAGAGTAGCGTTGGGAGCAGAGGTTTCGAAAACTCTCTTTTTCTTCCCTACTTCTTTTGTCATTTGCGTAAGAAGTTTACAGTATTCTTTGATATGTGTATGACCGAAAACGATCGCCTCAAGCATATCTTTTTCAGAAACAGTATTGGCTTCACCTTCAACCATGAGGATCGCTTCAGATGAACCAGCGACGAGAAGTTCGAGTTCAGAAGTTTTAAACTCTTCACGAGTTGGGTTAAGAACAAGCTTACCGTCAATTTTACCAACTTTCGTGTAGCCCATTGGACCATTGAAAGGAACGTCAGAGATTGATAGACAAGCAGCTGCGCCCATACCTTCAAGAACTTCAGGATCACCACCGCCAACTTTGTGTGAAAGAACTTGAGCAGTAATAACTGTCTCGTTCATGAATCCTTCAGGGAACAATGGACGAAGTGGACGGTCGATCAAACGCATGATTAAAATTTCAGCATTTGATGGACGGCTTTCTCTTTTCATAAATCCACCGAGGAATTTCCCGGCAGCGTAGAATTTTTCTTTGTAATCAACCAGAAGTGGGAAGAAGTCCTGGCCGTCGTTTACGTCACGAGCACAGCCTAAAGTGACAAGAACTTGTGTTCCTTCACATGAAACCATAACTGCAGCATCCGCTTGTTTAGCGAAGCGGCCAGTTTCTACGATTACTTCCTTGCCACCGTAATTGATTTTGAATTCTTTTTTGTTATTCAACATGAGATCTCCTAAGATCGAGCGCTTCCCCAAATGGGAAGAGCCGCGTTTATGTATTAAAAGTTTTTGTGGGATTTTGAGTCGAGAGTTTGAGAGATAAAGAGGATTCAAAACTAGGCTTGGAATTCTTTTTATCTCTTAAAATACCGTCGATCATCACTATCCAATAAAAGTTAAGGGGCCCGTTTGGGCCCCTTTCTAAAAAATTACTTACGTAAGTCGAGTTCTTTAATAAGTTTCAAGTAACGAGGCTGATCGGCCTTGCTCAAATATTTAAGAAGTGAACGACGAAGACCAATCATCTTCATCAAACCACGCATTCCTGAGTGATCTTTTTTATTTTTCTCAAAGTGTGGAGTAAGGTTTTTAATTCTTTCAGTAAGAATTGCAACCTGAGTTTCTGTCGAACCTGAATTCTTAACGTTTCCGCCGAATTTAGTAGCGAGTTCTAGTGACTTGTCCGCTGTAATCATCTTGTCTCCTTTGTCCGAGCCTCATTTATGAGACCTGGTACAAGGTCTAGGCGAGCGTTATTGCAAGCCGTTTTCCCCGTTATATTATGAAGTTGAAAGGTTTTATCGAAGAAACTCAGACATGTAAATCTTTAATTGGGAGATCAATCGCTCTTCCACCTGACGGATTCTTTCGCGTGAAACCCCATACTGATCTGCAATACTCTGGAGGCTCTCAGGAATTTCGCTAAGTAATCGTTTTTCAAAGATTTCCTGATCGCGCGGCTTCAATGTTTTGATAAACTCTCCCAGATGCTCACGGAGAATTTCAAGATTCAAGAGACCTTCCAGCTGACTTTCGGGACCCTCATTTTGATCACTCAGCATGTCCCCGAGTGTTTGACTCCCACCGTTATCATCCAAAGGCCGGTCCATGGAAACTTCCTGTCCATAAGATCCTAGACGGTGATCCATCTCTAGTACGGCCTTCTCAGATACACCTAAAGATTCAGAAAGCATTTTCACATCCGTCGGCAACCCTAGGTTGAGCAGACGCTGTTTTTCACGCATGAGATTGTAGAAAAGTTTTTTCTGCTCTTGAGTTGTTCCAATTTTAACCAGACGGAAATTATCTAAGATAAATTTGAGAATGTAAGAACGGATCCACCAACTTGCGTAATATGAAAGCTTGGCCCCTTTGGCGGGATCATATTTTGAAACGGCTTTCATCAGTCCAATGTTACCTTCCTGAATCAAGTCCATAACATTTTTATAAGCGCTCTTATATTCCAGAGCGATTTTCACTACCAGACGGAGATTAGCCAGCACGAGTTTTTTAGCTACATCGATATCACCCGTTTTCAGTAGCTCCATTGTGAGCTCTTTTTCTTCGGCAGGGCTCAGAAGTTTGTGACGGGCGATCTCTTTTAAATAGAGCGAAAGAGGATCCTGCACTTTGAGAGCAGTAGTCTTTTTTACTACCGGAAGGTAGTTGGTCGATCCGGGAGTTTCTACAATCACATCTGATTTGGATGTTTTTGTTTTGATCTTTTTATCGACCATGAGTTCCGGTGTTTCAGATTTTTTTGTCGTTTTTGCCATATAAAAGGAAAGATAAGGTCGATCAGTTTTAAGTCAAGGGTACCCTACGAATTACTCTGATAAATGTCTATAAGTTTAGTTTAAGGCGGCCTGCATTGACGTCAGAACGGTAGCGGAGATAACTGATAGCAAAAATCCCATAAGAAAAATTTACAGGAACAGTAAGCAGTTCGTCTTTATAAGAGTCAAACATCGTTCCTTTATAGGCGAGGGCCTGAGCGAGAAGTTCATCCGCAATGAGTCTTGAAAATTCAGAGTTCCACATTTTCTGGAGGAAAAGTTTTTCTTTAACTGTAATCTGTTGCTCAATATAAGTAGCAATATCTTTTTTGAATGCTTTTTGACCTTCGTTATCAACCTGACTCGAAAGTGAATTCCATTTGGTAAAAAGGTGGCGCATATAATTTTTAGTTAATTTAAGATCAAACTTCACCTTAAACTTATCAGTGTCATTCATGACCCGGTCCATTTCACCCAGAGTCACGGTGAAGTCCACTGCAAAACCTTCAGTACTGAGGGCAAGACGATCTCGACGAGGAACAGGCTTAACCTTGATCGATTCCTCAAACAAGAGTCCGGTTGAAAATGTGGCAAGAACATTTTCCGCCCACCCATTCCATCGATCACTAAAACTACTTCGTGCTACAAACTGCATATCCGAATAGTTTTCAATACCAAACATAGGATCAGGAACCCCAGTCAGGAGTGAAATAAAAAAACTTGTTTCAAACACTGGATCTTCAAGTTCAGCTTCTTTAATCCATTTTTTTACTTGAGGAACGGTATCAGACTGATAGTCCTTGAAGCGGAAATGATAACAATAAAGTTTAAGCATATCTCCGTAATCACCACTTGATCCAACAATCTTGGGAAACTCTTTCAGAAATGTTTGTCTATCAACTTTGCGGCAGATCAGATTTTTACACGTCACTTGAACGGTATAAGGAGACTGAACTGATGTAATCATTTTTAATTTATCATTATATGAATCCACGAAACCATGAATATTTTTTACAACCCATGCCATGATGAATTTATTCTTCAGATAAGGCGCCATCAGGCGATAGTCAGAGACATCATTCCCCCATGAACAAAAAGCTCTGAAGTTTTTAATCGCGAGATTAAGTTCATTCCTATTATTTAAGGGAGTGTTGGTTTTAGACTTAAAATAGGTCGAAGCAAAGGGAGAAGACTGAGAATTGGGGACAAAATTATTCGGAGAGTTTCTGAAATAATTAAAGAAAGTGGCCCTGAGGAATTTAAGTGAATAGACTGTCGTATTTTTAGAGCAGCTATTTTCCACCAAATTATCGACCAGGTTTTTAAATTCATCTTCCGCCATATTCATGCTCTTTGCATAGGCGGTAATAGCTATGAGCGAGCGATCCAGACCAATGTACTGAACTGCCGCTGCAATAGACCTTTGAGCCTGTTTTTCGTCCCAAGGTGTAGCATAACGTCCTTCTTTAACGTAGGCGCAGGAGTTCTCAAAACCGTATCCAACCTGAATAAACTGTTTAAAGAGTTCCATTTTTTCCGTTTCGCCAGCAATAGAAGTGTCGTACTTAGATTTAAAAATCGAATTTAAGGGATCCAGCTGATACTCAGAATTGGCTTCACCTAAAACAAGCCCCTCCACAGGCGCCAAGGCCAGTGCACTTAAAGGGAGCATCAATACAATCACCATGAGCATTTTAGTCAAGCTTGTCCTCATAATCTTTTTAAACTTATCGGAGAATCTTTCGATAGGTTTACTATGATTCTAATCGTTTTATTTATGAGTGCTTTTCTGGCCCAGGCGGCAAAGATTGATAATGCCTTCCCCGCTGATGGAGGCTCTGATCTTGACCGCGACTCCTTTATCTATCAAAATCGTGGCAACTTTGCTCCACCACCAAGCATTCTAGAGCTGGAAGAAGTGGACCGCGTTCTTTTTTCGGATATCAGACAGCAGGATACAGTCCTTAAAAAAGTTAAATTTTATCTTGTGAATGGTGAAACCCGTAAGGCCCGTGTTTACCTCAACCAACTCACCTACGCCCGGACTAAACTCACTCCGATAGCCTTCCGGTACCTAGGTGTACTGACCTTTATTGAAGGTGATTTCGCTCAATCCTATCAGTGGTTAAGTAAACCAGACATTCAGACCATTCCTCAGTACGGACGCATTTGTATGCTCAAGGTGCTCAATGAGATCGTTCTGAGTCTGACTCAAAATCTTGCGAGTGATTGGGAGCGCTGTAAGCATGAAAATCCCAACAATTTTAAAGAAGATAATCTTATTTGGATGGAGACACTCGTCCAACTTAAACTTAATCCCTACCGTGGGGTGACCAAGGTTCCGTTTAAGAGATTTAAAATTCCCGCCATGAATCAAGAAGAACTTAAAGTCTTTTTAAAACTAGCTCTCTATCTTAATCAGGAACAATTAATCATCGATCAGATTCCAGAGCTGGGAGAAGATCAACTGAAAGATCCGGAAGTCAGAGAGCTGGCAGGGCAGGTTCTCTTCCGTACCGGTGCTCTCGCAAAATCATACAAGTTTGTGGAAGATTTAAAGTCTCCAAATTCGGAAAATATAAAAGGGAATCTTTATCTTCTAAGAAAGAAATACGAAGTGGCCTACGCTCAATTTAAAGTTGCTCTGGAGCAGAAACAAAATTCGCAAAATGCCATGGAACGTCTGCTTCCTCTGGCATGGCTTCTGGGCGACTGGGAAGAAGGTGCTAAGTATGCTGAAAGAGTTATTGCTTCTCCCCAGACGCAAATTAATAAGCTGACCCTTCTGGCCGCTTTCTTGACTCAAAAAAGTGATTTTGATCAGGCCACCAAAGTTCTGGAAACTATCGCTCAAAGGTCACGTCGTGGGACTGAAATTGATGTCACTCAAATTTATGGTTTTGTCGCCCTCATGCAGAATCGTCCCGAAATGGCGCTGAAACAAACCTCTGCGAGCTGTAATCAAAACGATCTTGTAAGCTGCTGGTTGTACCTTCAATTAGGCCAGTGGGATTCATTCCCCCTTTCCATGATCCGTCCTCATAAAGTCATCATCAAAGATGATGTATCTACGCTAACCCAAAGTGTCGTCAGTGATCCGATCAAAGAAACTGTCTTTGTAAATCAGCTCGACATAGAAGAGATGGATGACCAACTTATCAGACTCATCGCCAATTAAACTTATTATCATTCATGGTCTAAATAATAACCTTGAAGGATTTAATCCCTTAAGAGATGCGTGCAGAGAAATGGGATTTGAAACTCATGTGATCACTCTGCCTGGTCATGGAGAGGATCGCAATCAGGCCAGATCTTTTCAAATCGCCTTTAAGGCATTCAGTGAATCCATGGAAAGGCACACGGGATCACCTTATCAAGTGATTGCCTTCTCTCAGGGCGCTCTTTTTTTTCAACTCTGGATGCAGACTCATCCGAAAATAAGACCCTTGTCTCAGATCCTTCTCGCACCCGCACTCTTTATCAATCGCCAAGGATTGATTGAAAAGCTTATTTCCCTGCTGCCATCATTTGCTTTTATCATCAGTCAAACTCCCAAAAAAGTTCGAAGGTATCCAAAACTTTATATTTGGGAGTACCGCACTCTTTTTGAGGCCGTGAAGAGGTTTCAGGGTGCCAAGCCAGCGTTTCCGGTTCCTACACTCGTTATGCTTGATCCTCAGGACGAACTCATCAATGCGACACTTCTTGAGAGTACTCTCAGAAGTTGGAACACATCGAATTTTGAACTTCAATTAATTCATCGGCCCGTCATTTCGGCACCAGGACTTGGCAAGCATCACGTGATTTTTCACCCGGACTACTTTGCACCCGGGATGTGGTTAGATTTTATAGGAAAGATTAAACGTTTTTTTAGTGCTGAGGCTTAAATTCTTTTCCATCAAAATGGAAAATGACTTCTTTGTCTTCATACTTCGTTTTTAAATTCACTGGACGGCGCCAGATAGCATAAAGATTTCTCAGTGTTTCATTGGCAAAATTCACATCCAGATCAACACCATAGTGGACATGATTTAACAGCAGCTCTTTGCGGTTCATAAAGTTCCCGTCTTCAACTTCAATGATCGGCTGACCAAAGTTTGTGAGTTGAAGAAGAAGCTTCTGCTTGATTGCCTGAAAATCTTTTGAATCGATTTCAAAGCGACCTGTGCGTGGATTATACTTGTAAGTGAAGAGTTGCTGACGCTCGCAGAAATCAGGAGTAAGGAACTCATCAATGAATGAAATATCATTGTGTGACTTTCTCACTTCAAAAATTTTCTGACGTCCACCACCCAGTTTTGTATTCCAGTGGGCCTTATCTTTCATATTGGTGCATTCGTTATATTCTTTTCCGAACATCCCACGGTCCCAACGGTATTCAATATCTCTCATGAGCTCAATCCCGACTTTGTAAGGATTGATATTCTGCTTACTCATCGCCATGACACCAGCGTGTTTATCCGCGAAATCGATGATTTCTGACGAATCAAGCGCACGGGTTGTCATGATATTTGAGTGCCAGTAACTTGCCCACCCCTCGTTCATAATTTTAGTCATACGTTGTGGAAGGAAGTAGTACGCTTCTTCGCGAAGGATACCAATAATATCGGCCTGCCACTCTTCAATGGGAGCATTCTGAATCAGGTAACCCAGAACATCTTTAGTTGGTTTGTGCGGCTTTTCGGCTCCAAAATCATCGTCATCTTTTTTAATTTCATCTTTTTTTGTGCCACGGGCCTTGGTGCGCATGAAAGATTTAAGAGCAGCCGACCTGTCATCGATCAGGTACCCATCATCTTCAGACTCAAATTTTTGAGTATCATTTTGCTCCTGACGTTTGCGTTTGAGCGCCGTCGTTTCAAAGAGCTCATTAATATCAAGCAGGTTTTCGAGTGAAAGAACTTTATCAACAAAAGTCTCGACAGTATCAGCACCATAACGGTCCATGTATCGACGGATTTTAGTTCCGTGATTGGCCATGACATCCATCATTTTGCGGTTGGTTCCAGCGAACCATGCGTTGTTTTTAAAGAAGTCATTGTGGCCATAAACGTGGGCCATAACAATTTTCTGATCGACCCAGTTATTGGCCTGAAGAAGGTAAGCATAACAAGGATCAGTGTTGATAACCATCTCGTAAATTTTCTGAAGACCGTAGGCATAGCCTTTTGAGAGTTGATCGTAATCCATTCCGAACTTCCAGTGAGGATAACGGTTAGGAAACCCTCCCTGAGCAGCAAGAATATTAATCGTATCGTAGTCACAGACTTCAAAAACCTGCGGATAGAAATCCAGACCTGCTTCAATAGCATAACCTTCGATTTCGTTTTTAAGATTAAGGAGTTCACCAGAAATGGGCTTGGTGCGGTTCATTTCTTATTTTCCCTTTCCAAGAAATTCTTTAATGGAATCAAGAATCCCTTCTTTGTTTTTGATTTTCGACATGGTCAACTTTTCATTTTGAGCGCCGTACTTTGCGGTAAGATCCTTAAAGAACTGACCTGAGCCGTAGCGACTTTCAACCTGGCCGTAACAAAACTGATTTGAAACCGGCAGAATGACTTTATCAAGCAGATCAAGGCACAGCTTTGTATCATCAGCTGACCAGTTATCACCATCTGAGAAATGAAATGGATAGATATTCCATTCATTTGGGTTGTAGTCTTTTTCGATGATTTCTTTACACAAGTTATAGGCAGAAGAAATCAATGTTCCCCCACTCTCACGAGTGCGAAAAAAAGTATGCTCATCCACCTCTTTAGCGGTGGCATCGTGAATGATGTAACGGATAGCAATATCTTTGTACTGAGATTTAAGCCAGAGGTTAATCCAGAAAGATTCCGTACGAACGATTTCTTTTTGCTCATCTCCCATCGAACCCGAGACGTCCATCATGTAGATCACCACGGCAGCATTTTGCATCTCGACTTTCGTATCTGCAGCTCTGTAGCGGAAATCTCGTCTGATGGGAACAACTGAAGGATCATCTGGATTATAAGAATCCGTAGCAATCTGACGTTTGAGTGCCTGTTTATAGGTACGTCGCAGATGTCTGAGTGAATCCGGACCGATTGTTCCGATATTGGTGTAACGATCCACTGTTGAATGAAGAGATTTTTTACCTTTAGGTTCAATATTAGGTAGAGCTAACTCTTCGCCTAGAATACGAGCGAGCTCTTCCAGCGAGAGCTCAACATCAAGCTCTTTATTCCCTTCTCCCTCGCCGGCTTCACCCTGACCAGGCTGACCGTTAGGATCTTTCTGACCGTCAACTGGATCCCCTGCTTCGCCCTGACCTTGCCCCATTCCGCCCTGAGATTTATCTCCGAACTTAAAACGAGGGATATCAATACTTGGCATAGGCACGGTGAATTTATCAGTTCCTTTCGGAATGATCTGCGACCCGTGAGAAACGTACTTCCGGAGATTGTCGCGGATTTTACCCTTAACAATCTTCCGGAAACGGGCGTGATCTCTTTTAATTGGATGATCCACTAAAACCCCTTACGACTTAATTGAATCGCCTTTCGCGAAAATAGAGGCCACAAAGTTAAGAGCATCAGTTGCGCAGATGTCGCAGTAACCGAAATTCTTAATCAAGCGACTCTTAACCACTTCAATTTTCTCTTGGGTCTGTTTATCAACGACGTTAGAGATAATTGTTGTGAGTTTAATCGTGTCGCGCTGATCTTCGAAAAGTTTCAACTCAAGGGCACGATGAAGTCTTTCATTCATCTTGTAATCAAATTGTTTCCCCTCGATCGCAAGAGCACCGATGTAGTTCATAAGTTCACGACGAAAATCATCCTTTCGTGACTCAGGAATATCGATTTTCTCTTCAATCGAGCGCATGAAGCGCTCATCAGCTTCTTCAAGTTTGTTTGAGTATTTATTACGAATCTTCTCTTTTTGAGTATGAGCTTTAACGTTATCCACGTAATTGGCACAAAGAGTTTGGATCGCTGATTCATCAACCGAGATCGCCTTTTGAACATCGTTTTTGACGATATCTTCGTACTCTTGACGACAAACTGCGAGCATTTCGCGGTAATGATCAAGTTGATCAGGAGAATTCACAAGTGCGTGGTGCTTAAGACCTGACTCTAGTTCATTGAAAACCATGAATGGGTTCAAACATCCAACGTGACCGTTTTTAACGAGTGCATTTGAGATTTTATCCTGGATATAACGAGGAGAAATACCTTCAAGGCCTTCACGAACAGCTTCTTTACGAAGTTCTTTCACGTTGTCTTCGTTATAACCGGGAAGAGTTTTTCCGTTATACAGTTTCAACTTCTGAAGTTTAGTAAGATCTGATTTTTTTGGTTCTTCTAGGCGTGTAAGAATCGCCCAAGTCGAAGCCATTTCAATCGTATGGGGAGCAATGTGGATATTGGGGATCGTATCCTTATTGTAATCCTTACGATAAATGCGAGCTTCTTGATCAAGACGAGTGATGTACGGAACATCGATCTTCACTGTACGGTCGCGAAGAGCTTCCATGAACTCGTTAGATTGAAGTTTTCTATACTCTGGCTCATTGGTGTGGCCAAGAATAACAAGATCGATATTGGTTTGAGCGAATTTTTTAGGCTTAATTGATTGCTCTTGGGAAGCACCAAGAAGATCGTAGAGGAAGGCCACATCAAGTTTTAACATCTCGATGAACTCAACAATACCGCGGTTAGCGATGTTAAATTCTCCGTCGAAATTAAAAGCACGTGGATCAGAATCTGAACCGTAAATAGCAATTTTGCGGTAGTTGATATCCCCTGTTAACTCAGTTGAATCCTGGTTTTTCTCATCTTTGGGCTGGAATGTACCAATACCGCGACGATCTTTCTCAGAAAGGATAAGGCGTTTGCACCGAACGTGTTTCATCACTTTCATCCAGTCGCCGTTATACTTCAACATGAATTCATTTAGGATGAAACGACATGCAGGATTTACTTCACCTTTAATTTTAACTTTATAGGGAGATTTAACCGGGCCTTTAGTCAATTCACCAATGAACTTATCGCGAACTTCAAGTGGAAGAAGTTTAAGAGGCTCTTCATGCATTGGTGAGGCGAAAACTTTCTGACCACCTAGAATGGCTGAACCTTCATCATCAACCCATTCATAAGTATAAAGAGCACCCTCGTCGGTACGTGAGTAGTGCTCAAGACCTTTTTTAAGAAGTCTTGAAACAGAAGATTTAGCAGATCCCACTGGTCCGTGAAGAAGGAGAACTCTCTTCTCAGTTCCGTAACCGAGAGCGGCTGATTGGAAGAAATTCACGAGTTTCATCAAGTGAACATCAATACCAAAGATAGCATCTTTACCGTTCTCGATAGGATCATCAAAGAAGTGGTAACGAACAACATCTTTTTTGTATTCAGTATAATTAGAAGTTCCGTAACTCATGATCATATCGTAAACGCGCTGGAATGAATTCCGAGCGAGCTTAGGATTCTTAATCACCATGTCTACGTAGGCTTGGAAATCTCCCTGCCAATGAAGGTGAGAAAAATCTTTGGGATTAAAATTTTGTGTAATGAAAGATTGAACATCAAAGTTTGCCATGGACTCTCCCTTAAGGCAGTTTTTTTGGGCCACAATTAAATTGCTAAGCCCTTAATTTATTGTACTCGTAAAAGTTACTCCCTCCAAACGATTCCGCCAAGGAGGCAAAACTCCCTTAGATTGCCTGACAGGCTCGCTCGGCTACAGTCTAAGTATGCAGTTTATTGTTTGACTAAAATGCCAGACCGCCTATCATAAAAGGAAAGTTATTGAACTAAGGTGATTCATGGGAATTCTTTGTGCGGGTGCCACTGATATTGGGCGCAAACGTAAAACAAATCAGGACTCTATCTGTGTGAATCACGATCACCACTTCTATGCTGTTGCAGACGGTATGGGTGGACATAATGGTGGTGACATAGCTTCTCAACTATCTGTGAAAGTGATTCCTGAGTATTTGGCACTAGGAATTTCTGAAGAGCCAACGGCAATGATGAAAAATATGATCCTCAAAATTAATCATTCGATCCTGACCATGGCCAACCAGAATCCTGATCTTCAGGGAATGGGTACGACTGTTTCGGCCATCTATTTTGCCAATCAACAATTGGTGATCGGAAACGTCGGTGACTCTCGTGTTTACATAATCAATAATCATAAAATTTATCAAATGACTCGCGACCACTCATTTGTTCAGGAGAAACTTAACATGGGAATCTATACCCGTGAAGAAGCCGTCGCCGATCCGCAAAAAAACGTTCTGGTTCGCTCAGTAGGATTTGAAGCCGATATAAATGTTGATGTGTTTAATTACCGAATCTCAAAAAATGATATGTTCATGATATGTTCTGACGGATTGCATGGAAAAGTTTCTGACGGTGACATCTTGCATATCATTCAGAAAAACATCACTGACCCTGCGACTTGCCAAATTTCTGACGTTGAAGCTGCGGTAAAAGAACTGATCTATCAAGCAAATGACAATGGCGGACAAGATAATATTTCTGTCATCCTTGCTGTCGCCCAAGCTTAAGATAATTCAAGCTTTTTGTTCCCAATTGTCCCGCTCTCGCATAAAATATCTAGCATGGATAAGTACTACACCGTGATGGTCGTCCCCGAGAAACAAAAAGGGGTCAAGAGCTATCGCATTCCCACTGTTCTTTTTAAGTCACTCGCATTTTTGTTTGTGATGCTCTTCATGCTGATCGGCGTGCTCGCCTACGATTACTGGAAGATCATGCAACAAGTTTACGAGAACAAACATCTCTCTATTGAAAACCGTCAGCTCAAAGAACAGATTCAACTCTTCCAGATGAAAATGAACACACTCGCCGACGATCTTCGCCGAATTAATACGTTTGAGAAAAAACTGCGCGTGATCACAGGCCTAGAAGATGTGAACGGTAAAGGCCCTGTTTATAAACCTGAAAAAGATGAAGAAAAAGAATCGTTTTCTTTGGATGATTTGAACAGTTCACTTGATTTCAAAATGGACATTGACAACATTGAAGAGAAACCACGCTTTAAAGAACTCAAATCTCTTTACGATAAAAAGATTGCGGCTAACCTAGGTCTGGAAAGAAGTTATCTTTTGACTAAACAATGGTCTGATCTGGCACGCAGGAGTTTTGCACTTTCTAGTGACTACGCTAAATTTGATTATAAATATTCTCAAATTAAAGATGTTGTTTCAGCGATGGAAGGTCAGATTCATGAACTTGATCAGTTTCTCCTTGATAAAGAATCATTCCTTGGCTCCACACCTACCATCCTTCCTGCAGATGGGTGGATAACAAGTTACTTTGGACAACGTATCTCGCCTTATCTTGGTAAAGTAAAAATGCATGAAGGTCTCGACGTCGGTGCTCCTTATGGAACCGAGGTCCATGCACCCGCTGATGGCATTGTCACTTTTTCAGGGGAGAAGGCCGGCTTTGGAAAATTTGTTCAAGTGGATCACGGCTATGGCATTGAAACCATTTATGCTCACAATCAAAGTTTGTTTGTACGCCCTGGACAAAAAGTAAAACGTGGTCATCTTTTGTCAGGTGTCGGAAACACAGGACACTCGACCGGTCCCCATCTTCATTACGAAGTTAGAGTTAACGGCATTGCTGTTGACCCATTATATTTTATCTTAGACTAAAAAAGGTTAAGCCCCATGATAGATAACATGATGAAAAAGATTTTCGGTACTAAGCAAGATAGAGATATCCGTGCTCTTAAGCCGACGCTTGATCAGGTCAATG
>JBBARF010000023.1:0-36404 GCA_040399925.1 Bacteriovoracaceae bacterium | reverse complement strand
CCCATCCAGAAATTTCCTCAAATGTCGTCGAGATGAAAGTACAATTAGAGAAGATTAGAGAACAAGCCTTGAACCTGGAATAAAGATGACAGGAAAGATGATCGTTATCTGTGCGCCATCTGGCACAGGCAAGTCGACATTACTTAACCGTTTGAAGAGTGAACACCCGGAACTTGAATGGTCCGTGTCGTGCACGACTCGTGGTATTCGTCAGGGTGAAGTGAACGGTAAAGACTATCACTTTATTGCTAAGGAAGATTTTGAATCTCAAATAGCTAAAAATGAATTTATTGAATGGGCGAAAGTTCATTCAAATTATTATGGAACTTCAAAAAAATTCGTAGATGAGGGATTGGCCCTTGGTCGGAAAATGCTTTTTGATCTTGATGTTCAGGGAGCAGATTCGATGAAGAAAATTTACGGAGAAGAAGCTCACGTGATTTTCATTGAGCCTCCTTCGGTTGAAGAACTGGAAATACGCTTGAAACGTCGTGCCACTGATCCAGATCATGTTATCTCTGAAAGAGTTGAGAATGCCCGTAAAGAACTTCGTCGCAAGAATGACTTTGATCACTTGCTCCTGAATGATGACGTCGAACAGGCTTACACAAAGCTTAAAACGATTGTTGAGAGGATTTTAAAGTAAATGTTCGCTGAAAGAATTGATTTCTCCCATGAACCCAATCTCACTATTGATGAGCTTATAAAGCGCACAGAAGTTCTGTTGCCTGAACAGGATCTAACGATTCTAAGAAAGTGTTACGATTTTGCAGAGAAGATGCATCTTCCTCATAAACGTTCTTCGGGCGAGCCTTATATCATTCACCCGCTTAACGTTGCCGCTACTCTTGTTAAGCTAAAAATGGATCTTGATTCAATCATGGCAGGCCTTCTTCACGATACGGTTGAAGATTGCGATGTTTCCCCTGAAGAAATTTCCAAAATGTTTGGTCAGAGTGTTGCCTTGATTGTTGTGGGTTGTACTAAGATCTCAAAAATTAAATTCAAAACTAAAGAAGAGTCACAAGCTGAGAACTTCCGTAAGATGGTTGTGGCGATGGCACAGGATCTTCGCGTCATCATCGTGAAACTCTCGGATCGTATGCACAACATGCGTACTCTTCAGTATGTATCAAAAGAAAAACAGCAATCTAAAGCTCAAGAGACTCTGGATATTTATGTTCCTTTGGCTTCTCGCCTAGGTATCAACTCAGTGAAAGCCGATCTTGAAGATCTTTGTCTGCGCTATATCCATCCGGATGTTTATTACAAGCTGGCCGAACGAATCGCGATGAAAAAACGCGAGCGTGAAACTTACATTCAGGAAACCTTGCTCTTAGTTGAAGAAAAGATGCTCGAGTATTCAGTGACTGGAGAAGTGACTGGCCGTCCGAAACATTTCTATTCTATTTATAAAAAAATGCAGCAGCGTGGAGTTGATTTTGATCAGATTCAAGATTTGCTCGCCTTCCGAATTCTGGTTAACAATATTACTGAATGCTATAAAGCACTAGGTATCATTCACTCGGCTTTCACTCCGGTTCCAGGTCGATTCAAAGATTATATCGCCATTCCTAAGGTCAACAACTACCAGTCGCTTCACACCACGGTTGTAGGTCCCAAAGCCGAACGAATTGAAATACAAATTCGTACTTTTGAGATGCACGAGGTAGCTGAACGCGGAGTTGCGGCCCACTGGAAATACAAAGAAAGAAATAAATCAGATGCAACTCAAAAACTCAAATGGGTTGAAGAACTCATGGAGTTTAATCAGAACGTAACCAGTTCTTCTGAGTTCATGGATGTTGTTAAAAACGATCTTGATGTGGGTGGAGTCTTTATCTTCACACCTTCAGGGGATGTTAAAGAGCTTCGTTATGGAGCGACTCCTTTAGATTTTGCCTATGCTGTCCATACGGAAATAGGGAACAAGACTGTTGGTGCAAAAGTTAACGGAAAGATGGTTCCTCTTAAGCACCGTCTTAAATCAGGTGACACTGTTGAGATTCTGACTTCTAAAACTCAGACACCGTCGAAAGACTGGTTGAAAATTTGTAAAACCTCTCGTGCTATCACCAAGATTAAGCAATACCTCATGAAGATAGAGCGAGATGAGCATGTTAAGATTGGCGAAGATATTCTTGAGAAGGCTTTGAAGAAATTTGAGACCTCAATTAAGTCAGTCGATAAGAAAAATGATTTCAGACCTCTTCTTGAAAAGTATCACTATAAGACCTTAGAAGAAGTTTTTGCCAATATTGGATCTAATCATCTTCCGATCAAGGAAGTTCTGATTATGATTCCTTCGGTAGCGTTCACTGAAACAGATGAGCTGGAATTAAAAGAAGAAGAAAAAGAAGACAGTTATCTCAAAAAGATGACTAAGACGGCCCGTAAGAGTACCAGCAATGACAACGCCGTTATTGTGGATGGTCTGGATGACATTGTGGTTAAAATGGGAAAATGCTGCAACCCGATCCCTGGAGATCCGATTACCGGAATCATTACTCGTGGTAGGGGCATTACGGTCCACACTCTGGGTTGCAACCGCATTGCTGAACTTGAAAAAACACGCCAGCTTAGAGTGGAATGGAATAAACACTACAATTTCAGTCACCCAGTGAATATCAAAGTAACCACTCACGATAAACCAGGAATTCTGTCTAAGATTTCAAAATCTATCAATACCTCGGGAATCAATATCCGTTCGGCTATTGCCCGGTCTATGCCCGATCAGAAAGGGAACTTCATCTTCGAGATTGAGGTTAAGGATTATTCCGAGCTTTTAAAGACCATCTCCACCATTGAGCAAATGGAAGAAGTGATCTCAGTAAATCGCGCCTAAATTTGACACATTTGTCCGCTCCCACGCATAATTATTCTATGAATAAAATCCTCCTCATTTCTATGTTGATTCTCTCCTTTTCGACTTTTGCTCAGGATAGTGATTCTGAAGTCACTACACTGGATCAGCCTCAGGACAAGGCAGAAACTCCGGCCTTAGTATCAAGTGCGGAGACTGATGTCGATGATGATAAATTCAATCCATTTTCAAGCCACTGGCTTACAGCTTTTGGTTTTGAAACCAGTAAGTATGAAGTTCCCTTTGAATATGAAGGCACTAAGAAAAATTTTCGCAAAGGTGATCAGACCATCACCGGTGGTCGTTTAGGATTTGGTGGAGAAATTTATCTCGGTGCTGGTTTTGCGACAACTTCAAAAGTTGAAGGCTTCTACATGGGATCGCTCTTTACGAAGGCGAAAAACGCAGGACCTGAAGATACTAAAATCGAATTTGCCTCTTCAAAAAAAACTAGCAGTGTCTGGGGTGTCGAGGCTTCACAAAGTTTAAGTTATATTTTTGAGATGAAGACCCGTAATCCTTTTATGGGAGAATGGACTTACCTCACAGTAGAGCCTTTTGTAGAAGCGGGAATTGGAAAAGCATTCGCTTACAATAGCGTGAACTACAGATACGACCTGGCAGATGCTCAGGAATTTTACCGCGAGAGAGTCTCAGACAATCTCTTGAATGCCCGTATCGGTGGCGGTATTAATTTCACATCTCGAACTGGATACTTTCTATACCTCAAGGCGACTCAAAACAGGTATGACGTAACTGACCGAAAGATAAAGGGTGCGTATAGGAAAAATGGTGAGACTGCCGATACTTCTCTGTACCGCAAACCTAATAATGTTAAGATGGACGCAGTTATGGTCTTTGCCTTAGGTGGGGGTTATAAGTTTTGAAATACCTGGCCCTCTTCGCTCTCATCTTAGGCTCTCTAGCGTGTAAAGAAACTACTTCTGAATACGATAAACTATCTGCTACCGATCAGGCCTACATCCGAAACTTATCAGCTACCCAATGCCGCTCAAAATTCGCTCAAACTTTTGTCAACTTCAAGGATAACTCAGCTCGTGCGTGGGATCTTAGTGTTGGGTACAAACGTGGGAATGGTTTTCATCAGGAGTTTCTTGAAGGAACGACCGCCCTTTCAAAAGTTGATTTTAAAATCTGGAAAGTTGATGCCACGGATATTTATTTTTATGTAACTGAATCTACTTCTTCGATTGAATCGAGCTACTTTTTAAAACTTAGCCGCGTTCAAAATGAAGATATGATTACTGATCTTGCGGAAGATTTTTGTACTAAAAACTATACAGGGAATACTTCAGGTACATCAGGCCCAATCACAATTAATCAAGAGTTCACACGTACTAATACAGTAAACACTAATCACACCGATCACTACCTCGATGTTTATACATTGGGATTTGATAAGCCCGCTTATTTAGGTCCCTATAATGTGACCAGAACGGTGACGACTACTGATCGATTGACAACGGGTGGAACAGTTATTGGAACTGCAAAATCATTTAAGACAACGATGGTTGCTCAGACATACGTTTTTACTGACAATGCTCAGTACAACACGCTTAACGTTACCACACCTTACTACGTTCAGAATTTTTGTGAACCTGTTGATACCACTGGCGAGGGTGTCTTCCGTTTGTATAAACGACCGGCAAATTCGGATATGACTGCTACTTCTTCAACAATTTTTAGATTTGGGTATAATTTTACCTGCACACCGACAACGATTCCTGCACTTTGGAACTTAACAATTATCTTCTAGTCTTCTTCGACCACATCTTCCCGGAAGATTTTTAAAATCACAAATGTACGCACGATTTTGATGGCTTCTTTGAGAAGCTTTCTCGTGTCGTCCCACGTGTTGTAAGTGTTAGGCACACTATCGAAGAAAAACTCTGTCTGTTTGCCACTCATAAAGTGCGAGATGATGAGTTTGATCCGCATGATGTGATAGTCGCTGGAGATGATCAAAACCTTATTATAGTTCGGATTTAGACGCAAAAACTTCACAGTCTCATTCACATTTTCAAAAGTGTTTTTTGATTTGTAATCGAGATCAACCGGAGTTTCAGGCTTTTGGAGTTCAATGCTCGTCATGGGGTCAGTTTGTTTATCGATGAGGGTTTGGAACGAGTTGGTAGCGTAGACGCCGGAAATGAAAACTCTTGAAGAGGGATTCTTTTTCAAAAGCTCCATGGCGTAAGCAATACGACCTTTGTCTCCGGTAAAAACAGCAATAGCATCAGGAGATTTCTGAAAGAAGGCCCCTGCTGCGCGGCCTTTTTGCATTTTGGCGTAGATTGGAATGTAGACAATGAAGCTACCAACTAAAGCTAGTCCCAAAACAAATACTAAAGCACCACTTATAAGTAAGCGGTGCAGTCGTGTTGATTTAGATTCGAAGGTGTATTTTCTTCCAAGCATATTATTTAGCGGCTACGACCTCAATTTCCACAACAGCACCTTTTGGCAAAGCTGCAACTTGAACAGTTGAGCGAGCAGGGTAAGGAGCCTGGAAAAATTTCGTATAGGCTTCATTCACTTTGCCGAATTGAGCAAGGTCAGTCATGAAGACAGTCGTTTTGATAATGTTCGCGCGAGTAAGATCCTGCGAGAGAAGAAGGCCATCAATGTTTTTCATGATGTTATCAAGTTGAGCATCAAAGCCCGTCGCCATCTCACCAGTTTTTGCATCAAGACCAATTTGTCCTGAAAAATAGAAAACGCCATTGTGGAAAGTACCTTGAGAGTATGTTCCTACAGCGGCTGGAGCCTTATCTGTATTGATGATTTTTTTCTCGTAAGCCATGGTGTTCTCCCTATGATTTCTTATGATCAAGTTTATAAGCTTTAATTTCCTGAGCTATGAGTGCCGTGATGGTACTCATGTTCACAATCTCATCAACTGTCGAGGTACGTTGAACGATGTTGATCGCGTGACGAAGAGGGAGAAGAATCGGACCAATTGGAGTCGCACCACCGAGTTGAGCAAGAAGCTTGTAACTGATGTTTGCTGAGTTGAGGTCTGGGAAGATCAGAACGTCTGCTGCTTTATCCAGAGTGGTGAAGTCGAAAAGGTTTTTCATGATTTCTGAATTCGTTGCAACATCGGCCTGCATCTCACCATCAGCAATCAAGTCTGCATCTTTTGATTTTGCGATTTTCACAGCATCTGCCATCTTCTGCGCTTCAGGATCACGGTTTGATCCAAAGTTAGAGTAAGACAAGAATGCCACTCTAGGCTCAGCTTGCATCACACGACGGTAGAGTTGAGCTGCAGAGATTGCGATATCGGCAAGATCATTAGCATCAGGAGATTTTTGAACCGTACAGTCCGCAAGGAAAACAACTTTGTGTTTGAACACAAGGATCATGATCCCGGCGACTTTTGGTTTGTTAGGAGAGTGACCAATAACTTTCATGATCGGGCGAATACATTCAGAGTAGTTCTGAGTCGCACCAGTGATCATCCCGTCAGCTTGACCATTTTTCACCATCAGAGAGGCGAAATAGTTACCACGCTTAACTGTATCCTTGGCCTGAGAATAAGAAACTCCTTTGCGCTGTCTAGAAGCGAAATAGTCATGAACGTATGATTCATACTTTTCATTATCTTCAGGGAAAATGATTTGGATGTCTTTCATGCTTGATACGCCAAGCTCATCCATTTTCTTATGAATAGTTTTCTTGTTGCCAAGAAGAATTGGATCAATCAAACCTTCATCGCGAAGAATTGAAATAGCTTTAAGAATTCGAGCGTTATTGGCTTCAGGGAATACGATGCGAGGCTTATCAGAACTCGGAAGACGGGCACGGATGTTTCTCATGATCGATCCAGTTTGACCAAGGCGCTCTTGAAGTGACTTAGTATAAGCATTCATATCTTCGATACGAATACGAGCTACACCAGAATCCATCGCAGCTTTGGCCACGGCCGGAGAGACGCGAGTAAGAACCCGTTTGTCGAATGGTTTAGGGATGAGGTAGTTCTTCCCGAAAGTAAAATTCTCATTTCCGTAAGCGCGTTTTACATCATCAGGAACATCTTCTTTTGCCAGAGCTGCAAGAGCGTAAGCTGCTGCTTTCTTCATCTGTTCATTGATCTTGCGTGCACGAACATCAAGTGCTCCACGGAAAATGAATGGGAAACCAAGAACGTTATTCACTTGGTTAGGATAATCTGAGCGACCTGTCGCCATGATCGCATCTGAGCGAACTTCAGCTACTTCTTCAGGAGTAATTTCAGGGTCAGGGTTGGCCATGGCGAAGATGATAGGATTTTTGGCCATCGACTTAACCATATCTTTTGAAACTAGACCCTTGGCGGAACAACCAATAAAGGCATCGCAATCTTTCATCGCGTCCGCAAGTGTACGGGCCTTAGTATCATTAGCAAAAATATCTTTGTACTTGTTCATCCCATCAGTACGACCTTTATAGATCACACCTTTTGAGTCACACATGATCACATTTTCTTTTTTCACGCCGAGCTCTAGGAAGAAAAGAGCAGTGGCAATTGCTGCAGCTCCAGCACCTGAAACAACAACTTTAACTTTGGCCAGATCACGACCAGTAACCTCACACGCATTCATAAACGCAGCTCCACCAATAATGGCAGTTCCGTGTTGATCGTCGTGAAATATAGGGATGTCACAAATTTCTTGTAAACGTCTCTCAACTTCAAAACACTCTGGTGCTTTGATATCTTCAAGATTTACACCACCGAAAGTAGGCTCCAGAGCTTTTACTACAGCAACGATTTCTTCAACTGAACGAGAATTGATCTCAATATCAAAAACGTCAATATCTGCGAAGCGCTTGAAAAGAACGCCTTTTCCTTCCATCACTGGCTTACTAGCGAGTGGACCAATATCACCAAGTCCAAGGACTGCAGTCCCGTTTGAGAGAACGGCTACAAGGTTTCCTTTGGTAGTATATTTATAAACGTCTTCTGGATTTTTAGCGATCTCAAGACATGGTGCTGCTACACCAGGAGAGTAAGCCAGAGCAAGATCTCTTGCAGTTAAGCATGCTTTTGTTGGTGTAATTTCAATTTTTCCAGCTCTTCCCTGTGAGTGATAATCAAGGGCCTGCTTATATTTTTCTTCAGCAGAATTAGTTTCTTTAGTTGGTGTGCTCACAAATAGTCCTTCTGTTAGCAGTAAAATGACGAAAAAGATTTTAACGAAGATAACAGTTTTTAGTGGAAAAGACACTCTGAATGCAGGGAGACAAAAGCTAAGAATTAAGCTTTTTTGCGAGTGAAAGACAAAAGAAGTACGAGACTGGTCAGAACCAGGCCAATATAAAATTCATCAATGGGATAAATGCCAAAAATTTTGTTGGCGACACGCCATGCCACGATACCGATGCAGCCCAATGATACGGCCCAACAAAATGAACGATCGGAAATCCTCCCGGGAAAGATCTGTCCAACCAATAGCGGAAAAAGCAAGCAGGCAGCAGAAAAACTTCCCAGAGTTTTCCAGACTTCAACCACGTTTCCTTCAAAGTGAACCCCCAGAAGAAGTGAAACAACAGCAACACTAACGAGGGCGATCTCATGATGGATGCGTTTGAATTTTTCTTTAACTTTTATCATATCGTAACTTATACAAGTGGCGGCATTGAATAAGTAAGCATCGAGTGTTGAAAGAATAGTCGCTAAAATTCCCGCGAGAATGAGTCCACGAACCCCAGAAGGAACAAGCTGCACAGCAAACTGTAAGTAGGCATTTTGCGGATCCGCCAGAGGCATAGCGGCTCGGGCGTAGAGTGCACCGAGAGTAGTACAACAATCAAAAAGAATCCAAATCACTGTTGAGATAAAAATCCCGCGGCGGGCGGTTTTTTCTGAATCAGCAGCAAGGCAGCGCTGATAGAAATTGGGATCTACCAGTGTTGAAAGAGCGATAAAGCCCCAAACGAAGATTGTGCCTAAGCTTTCCCCACCACTCCATTCAAAATGCGAAGGAGGTAATTTATCGAGGAGGATAGTCGGAGGACCCATTTCAATCCAAGCAAAGACCACGACTAAGACCACTCCTAAAATCATGAAAAAGAATTGCACGACGTCTGAAAAGACCACCGCTCTGAAACCACCCCAAATAGACCAAGCCGTGACCAGGGCCAGACCTGCAGCGGTGTTTAGAAAGAGTGATCCACCGATTATTGTCTGGAGGAATAATCCGAGACTTATCGTATAGGCCAAGGGCAAAAGATTGAGAAAGTTTAGAAGTGCCGTCATCTTTCCCGCTTTTGGACCAAAGAGTTTGGTCGCCAGATCCGGGATTGTCAGGGCCTGATGTTGCCTAATTTTTTTGACTAGAAAGAAAGCGAAGATCAGATAAGTGGCATACCAGAAAACTCCCTGAGTAAGGAAATTGTAGATTCCTTTTTCAAAGGTCAGTGCCGTTACACCAAAAATCCCACCATACCAAGTGGCGACGAGAGTTGCCACAAAAAGTGGGAGAGTCAGTCTTCTTCCCATCAGGAGAAGTTCAACCGCCCCGTTCTTTTCTTTGGGGTCTAAGTTGCTCTTAAGACGTTGCCCATACACTACACTGGCCAGAGTTGCGGACAAAACGGCGAAAAAAACAATCCAATCAACAGGGGTCAGGAATTGGGCGATGGTCGTATGGGAAATCATAGCGAGATTATATGTTTTGGTTTATTCTTTTGCTATGAAATATGTCCTGATTTTTGTAGCCATTGTCATCCTGGTTCGAATCGATTTGGTTCTCAACCTCTTTGATAAAGCCTCTAAAAAAATGAACCCTGTAGACACGTCAGTGAGTGAAGCACCGTCAGAAAGAAAACTCATTCCTTTTTCTAATGATAAAACTCTTCAGCAGTCCCCAAAATCAACCTTGCTGTCTTTGTTTAATAACTTTGCGATTACTCCAAACAAGGAAAATCGTCAGAAAGTTTTGAATATGCTCTCTACCAGTCCCAATCTGATCGGTTCACTTCTCGATGTTGAGTTGGAAGCCGCGATTTATCGTCTCAGAGATCCTCTCCTCACCAAAAATGGTGATACTTTTCAATTCCTTATGGATCTCCAGACCTTACTGACGGGCGAGAATCTCGTGATGGTAAGAAAGTTCATTTCTCTTCTGATGGATGCTGACATTGACTACTTTTTAAAGTACTACGTTCATTCCAAAGATATCGAATGTGCCGTGGCGACTCTGCTAGCTGATAATCTTCCTGAAGAAGAAAGGCTTAATGAGTTCTACGATCGTGAAGCTCTCTTGAATGCATTTCTTTTAAAAGAGACGCAGGATTTAAAAATTAAAAATTATGCGACTTCTTGTCTTGGTGCTTTAAGAATACATCTCGACCGAATCGCGCCTCGCCCGGCCACTGATACAGTCCCGGTCGATGAAGCAGCTCCAGCACCTGCAGAAGAAAGTTTATGATCCAAGTTGTTAATGCGGAAAAAGGTTTCGGAACTCAGGTTCTGTTCAAGGACGTTCTTTTTACTCTAGGAAGAGGAGAAAGAATCGGTCTGGTAGGACGTAATGGAACTGGTAAAACAACTCTCTTTAAAATTATTTTAGGGGATGAGCACCTGGATGCTGGTGAGATCATCGTTCCTAAAAATTATATTATCGGCACTCTTCGCCAGCACTTACACTTTACTCAACCTTCAATTCTTCTTGAATGCATGACTGCCCTTAAAGGTGATGCTGAATTTGATCAATACAAAGTAGAGAAAATGCTTCTTGGTCTTGGTTTCAAAATGAGCGACTTTGATCGCCCACCATCGGATTTTTCTGGTGGTTACCAGATCAGACTTAATCTGGCGAAAGTTCTTCTGGAAGAGCCAAATTGCCTTCTACTGGATGAGCCTACCAACTATCTTGATATTGTTTCTATGCGCTGGCTGACAAAGTTTCTTCGCTCGTTTCAGGGCGAAATGATTCTCATTACTCATGACCGTGGTTTTATGGATGCTGTAACGACTCACACAATGGGTCTTTGGCGCCAGAATCTGGTAAAAATTAAGGGTGGATCGGCCAAGTACTTCGAGCAACTTCTTTTAGAAGAAGATATGTACGAAAAAACCCGCGTGAACTCTGAGAAAAAAAGAAAAGAGCTGGAAGAGTTTGTGGCCCGCTTTAAGGCCAAGGCTTCAAAAGCGACTCAGGCCCAGTCTCGAATGAAGATGCTTGAAAAAATGCCAGAGATGGAAGCGTTGAATCTCGTCGCTTCTCTTGAATTTGAATTCAATCATAAAGAATGTCCCGGCAAAGTGTTGATGGAAGTTAATAATATCTCTTTCGGCTACACTCCCGATAATCTCTTGATTGAGAATGTTTCTTTTCCCATTCTTAAAGGTGACAAGATTGGCATCATTGGAAAAAACGGAAAAGGTAAATCAACTTTACTCAATATAATCGCGAGTGAGCTCACTCCGATTTCTGGGCAGATTCAACCCAATGTCAATCTCCTGATGGGACACTTTGGACAAACCAATATCAGTCGTCTCAGCATGGAAAATACTGTGGAAGAAGAAATTGCATCGGCCGATACCAATGTAGGCATTCAGCGCGTTCGAAGTATTTGCGGAACGATGATGTTCTCAGGCGATCTGGCCAAAAAGAAAATTAAAGTTCTCTCAGGTGGAGAGCGCGCCCGAGTCCTCTTAGGTAAACTTCTCGCTAAGCCTTGTAATCTTCTTCTGCTAGATGAGCCTACCAACCATTTGGACCAGGAATCAATTGAGGCCCTCACGATGGAGCTTCAGGCCTATCCAGGTTCAGTCATGATTGTAACCCATAGTGAAGCCATGCTTCGTGAAGTAGCGACTAAGCTTGTGGTCTTTCATCACGGCAAGGTTGAGTATATGACTGAGACCTATGATGATTTCTTGAAGAAAATTGGATGGGAAGAAGAGGAAGCAGACGAGCCGGTTAAAGTTGTCGAGAAACTTTCTCGCGCTGACATGAAACGATTACGTTCTGAGATGATCATTGAGCGTTCTCGAGTTATTTCTCCTATCAAAAAAAAGATGGAGCAGCTTGAGAAGGATGTTTTTAATCTTGAAGAAGAACAGAAAACTCTGGAAGCTCGAATTATTGAAATAGCGTCTTCAGGTGATTCTAAAAAGATTCAGGAAACTTCACACCGCTTGGGAGTGGTTAAGAAAAGCGTAGATGAAAAATTTGACGAGCTCACCGAAATCACAGTTAAACACGATGAACTCTTTTTAGGTTTTGAAGTGAAACTTAAAGAGTACGACGTCTAACGAATCTGTCCTACAACATCCAGAACTTCTTTTAAGAGAGTATCCTGCCAGTCCATACGCGGGACATGGTTAGGATTGGGTTGATAGTAAACAGGTTCAAATCGTTTAAGAATTTTTCCATTGATCATAATGACTACTGTCGGTTTCTTCGTTATGTTAAAGTCACTCACCAAACTGTAGTTATCAAAGTAAGTGTTAAAGCCAATGACTTTTACTTTTGATGAAAATTTTGGAACAAAGTAATCGAGCTTCCTTTCAAACTGCCAACAACCTCGATCAATAATGGTGCGTTCAAGACACTCATCTGATGAAAAAACCATCACGACATATTTATCTGAATCCAGAACTTCCGTGCGGTAGTCGCGATCACTTACGTAGCGAATATTTTTTGTGGGATAAACCGGATCAAAGGACAGAGCGTTTAAACTGAGGGCCAATAGCATTAGAGCTAAGAGTGATTTCATAAGATTCTCCTATATAGGAGGAGAGTCTCAGATAAGAGTACTCAGTGCAATCTTAGGGGTAATTTATTCAGGTTCTGACGGATGGAATGGATTAAAGTCATTTGCCGCAAAGTAATACCAAGCAGTTCCCGCCACTGATGAGGACGTAGTGAAGTCTGGATTCGTCGTTGTTGTGGCGTAACCAATTCCACCATCTGAGCGTATCATCTTCTTCATTGAATGAATAAAGTCATTGGTCGAGGTATCCTGACAGGCAATCTTTCGATCATTAAGTTTATTCACTCGTTTCATAGCGAGAATCTGTCCAGCTGATCCTTCGGACCAGACGAATTTAGATTTGGCGGGACGACTGGCCGGTTTGGAATCCATGAATCCTTTAACACCTTCGTGCTCGACATAAAAAAGTTCACAGTTCATTTCAAGGGCATCGTGAGATTTTAATTCTCCCAAGGTCTTTTTATCCAGAGCGAGTAAACTCCAGCTCTGATTATCCAGATACAATTCTTCTTTATTAATAAAACCAGATTTCATGTTAGCACCTGACCAGAAATGCGACCGGCTTGGGTCCCACATGGCCATAATAAAAGATTTGAGCTGCCTGATCTCCAATTGCCACGGAGATTTCTTATTCAGATTCGAGAAGTGGAGAAAAGCTGCATAGGCATCGAGATTGTGCTCTAGAGCGGCTGTCTCTGATTCATTCCACGAAGTGGTCGGGATGTCGGTAGGGGAAAAGCGCAAAGCCTTGTGAGATGCTCCTCTGACGGAGAGGGAGCCTATTTGTGATTTAAGATAGCTGAGAATATCTTTATTGAAAGGAACAAAATCTTCGGATTTAAATTTGTGTTGGTAGTGAGTGGCAGCGAGAGCAACCCAAGCTATGGCACCGGCATAGCGTTTATCGCCACCTTCTTCAGGGTAGGGAGATTTTCCATCCATGTAATAAGAGAAGTAGAGTGAGCCATCAATTTTTTGAAGTGATCTCAGACCTTGCAATAAAGCTTTCGCATTTTTTTGATCGCGTTCATTAGTGAAGGCAATAATGGCGAGGGCTTGATCGTATATGTAACTCTGAGTATGATGCGTGAAACTTTTTATCAAGGAGCCTTGATGATGAGGGAGTGGATGAAGCCGTCCCTTTAAATTACTCATCAGCTCCGAGTTTGGAGTCGCGTGTAAGGCAAATGATGATAAAAGGCCAATAAAGGCCGTGAGTTTGCCCAACATGGGTAAAGTCTCTCCTAGCAATCTTTGTTTAGAGTCTTTTCGTCAGGTATCAAGAAAAGCTTGAGTAAAAAAGAGAGGTATTGCGGTTTGACTGGAGTATTAAGGGCTTAGCAGGCGCTTAAAATAGGATGAGCTCTCACCCAGTGTTTGAATATAAGGAAGGATGTCTTCTTGGATGGGCCCTGGAAGCTCCTTTAAAGGATGAATGTGCTCTTCCGGCACATAACGGAAGGTGAAATTAATCCTACGGGTTTGGAAGCCCTCGATAGCGGGTCCCAATAGGTCTTTGCGCTTATCTTCCACACGTTGAACTCGGTGGAAAGTTTTTGATTTCCATTTATCTCCTCCAAAGATTTGCAGAGAAGAATCTTCTAACCACTGAGAGAAAACAATATTTTCCTCCCCTAGAGATGATTTTCCATTCACGAATTGAAAGAAAGCACGATCACCGAATGAGACTGAACCCACCGGCCCCGGTTCAAAATCTTTGTGTTCACCAACGCGAGCACGATCGACCCATTTACCATCTTCAAGTTTATTTCCGTAAAAATTCACCAGACATGTATTGAGTTTCCATTTGTCAGGAAAATAGGATTTAGGAAAACGTTTCTTTGCAATGAACTCAATTCTGTCCACCATCTTCTGAATTTGAGGTGGGTAAGTTTCCGCCCGAATGCAGCGGTTAAGAGTGCCCTTGGGAGGATGGTAATAATCCAGACAGGCAAATTGCCAGTTACCCAGCCAGTAGACGGGCCTGAGCAGAGGTCTTTGCTCATCATTTTCGGGAGGAGGGTTATTCTTTGAAAAGCGCATTTCCCAGAGTGGTTTTAAGGTCTTGAGCCATAATAAGATCTGTTCTCTTTCCTTACGGTCAACGAAAGGAAACTGGTAGTGGATACCTTGGGGTAGATCTTGGGATTTCATAGTGACTCTTCTTTACTATCTCGCTGATTTTCGGTCAAAGAACCTTGTAAAAAAGTGTTGGTCCCTTGAGTGGATAAGAGGGGGGGAGTAGAGTGTGAGGATGGAAAATCTATCACTTGAGGACAATATCCTCACGACTTCAGAGACTGTCGTCCCAAAATATTTCATGAAGCTCATGTTAGCTAATGAAGATGATATTTTTCAAATTTCAAAACTTTATTACGATGTTTATCAAGGAACCTATCCGGATCCATTGATGAAAGATTTTATTTTAATCGCTAATTTCATTAAATCAGAAGCAGGTTTTTGGTTTGTAAGCAAGGATCAGACCGGTCATATTATCGGTTCAGTGCTTGCAAGTTATGATCAAGAAAATCTTATCGCTAAGGCCTTCGGTGCCGTGGTGAGAACTGAGTATCGTGGTCTAGGCATAATGGAAGACTTACTTGCTTACGGAATTAAACATCTCCGTGAACATACCGTTGCCGGTGTTGATGTTATTTATTCAACAACTCGTACGGTAAATGAAGCTGCTCAAACGCTCACAGAGAAGTTAGGCTTCAAAAAGTTAGGGATCTTTCCCAATGCTCATAAGACTAATGATTATGAAACTCATTGTCTCGCTGCCATTGTTTACCCTTCTGCCATTGAGAAAAGAAAAACAAATTATAAAATCCATCATGAACTAGAATCGCTCTACCGAATTGTTCAGGCGGAAGTTCCTCTTGAGCCTCTGGAATCAATCATTCCTGAGGCACCATCAAAAATTCTCGAAGCTCCGGGTGATCTGGAAGTTGTGGAATCACCTAAGTTTGTTTCATACCGATATAATTTCTTAAAACGTGAAAAGCTTCTTGAGTTCGAATTCTTCCCCTTTCATCAGCCAAATTTGGTGATCATTTCACCTGACCAGGAAATCGAACTCTTCTGTCACTTATCGCACGTTGATGGTTATTGCGTGATTGTCGGAGGGAAAATGCCTGGTAAAACAAATTTCTCCGAGCTCTTTCTTAAGGCCAACCGCCTTTTAAGAGATGCTGGCGCACGCTACATTGAAGTTATTGTTCGCGCTGATAAACCAAAGATTCTTGAAAGTATCTTGAAGGCGAAGTTTATACCTTGTGGTTTTTTTCCGGCTTTCCAGTTGATTGATGGCATGAGACATGATTTTGTCGTTTTTAGTCGTTCATTTGAAGTTTTTGATTTTCAGAACGTTCGCTTAAAGGGTCTTAATCAGGTTTACCTCGAAGAATACTTCAAGACCTGGAAGAAAATGTCACTCAATCCCAAGTTATTAAACCATGAAGAATCCTGAGTTCACCCACCAGCTCTTTGATTCAAATCCCTTTGATTTTTCTCAATCTCATCAGGATATTTTTCGCAAAAGTTTTGTGGAGAATGCGACTTACCACTATGAGAAGCATGCCTTCACCCGTAAACTCTGGGACAAATTAGGATTTCATCCTTCAAGTATTAAAACGGAAGAAGATCTGGCTTCAGTTCCCGGAACCATGGTGCATTTATTTAAAGAGCATGAATTCTGTTCTGTTAAAAAAGAAGACTTAGCTCTGGTCTTGACCAGTTCAGGCACCGGTGGCCAGAAGTCTCAACAGTTTTTAGATCAGCAAAGTTTAGACAATGTAAAACTCCTTGCCCTCAATATTCACCGTGCTCTAGGTATGGCAAGTTCAGAGAAGTATAACTATTTATGTTTTACCTATGATCCAGCCGTAGCTAATGATTTAGGGACAGCCTTCACTGATGAGCTTCTCACTAACTTCACCGGCAAAAATGAAGTCTATTATGCCATTCAGTGGAACAAAGAAAAAAATGATTTCATACTGAATGAAGCAGGAACGGTTGAAGCTCTTAACCGGTTTGCGGCTTCCGAAGTTTCCACGCGAATTCTTGGATTTCCTGCCCTCTTATTCGAAGTTATTGAGAAGCACAATATTCAGCTTAACCTCGGTGCAGATTCTTGGCTGCAAACAGGTGGCGGATGGAAAGGCAAGGCCGACAAAGAAATCCCTAAGCATGAATTCCGTCAGTTCATTAATAAACGTCTTGGTATCCCGGTTCAGAATCAACGAGATCTTTTTGGCATGGTTGAGCATGGAATTCCTTACGTCGATTGCGAGAAAGGAAATCTGCATATACCAAATTATGCTCGGGTATTCGTTCGTTCCCCATACGATCTATCGCTCCGAAAAAAGGGCGAACGTGGACTGCTTCACTTTTTATGTTCGTTTAACTTTAGTTATCCAGCTCCAAGCTTACTCACGACTGACTACGGACGGGTGGGAATTTGTGACTGCAAGATTGGCGGAGATATTTTGATTCTCGAAGGACGCGCCGGTGTGACGAAACACAAAGGTTGTGCCCTGAAGGCCCTCGAACTAGTAGGTGACAAATGAACTACTGGTTTGGTGAAAAACTTGAAAATTCTTCTGCGATTAAAGATCCTAGCTTCTGGAAAGAGACCTCCAAACGAAAGTTGGAAATTTCTAAGACTCCCATTCAAACTATCATCAATCTCCTTGATGCGTTTTCTCTTCACTGGATTAAACCATCAACCATTAATGATGTTGTTCCTCAATTAGTGCAGGAGTCAGGATTCTCAGAAAAAGAAGTCAGAGAGACCCTCGCTGTTCTTCCGACACTCTTAAACCGTGAAAGCCTAGAAAAGAGAGTTCGTGCCGAGTTTATCCATTCGGAAGTCCTCGATGAGTTTTATAAAAACCCGCACACCAATGTTCGTGTTCGTGCTGTTCCTGCCGGAGTTCTTCTTCATGTCACGGCCGGAAACGTTTTTCTTAGTAGTATTGATTCTCTAGTGATGGGGTTTTTGACAAAAAACATCTCCCTTTTAAAGGTGAGTTCACAGAATAAATTCTTTCCTCAGTTTTTTGCCGAGGAACTCAATAAGTTTGATCAGAAAAAAATTCTATCCGATAAATTTGCCATTCTTCACTGGAAGGGTGGAGATAAAGAGATTGAAACTTTGGTTAAGAGTAAAGTGAACACCATCATAGCATGGGGTGGCGAGGAGATGGTGGAGAGTTACCGTAAGGATCTACCTAAATCAGTGAAGCTTCTGGATTTCGGACCTAAGATTTCTTTCCAGTTTATTACGCGTGCTGCTCTTACACATAAAAATATTGATGTTGTCTGCGATAAAATCGTAGCAGATGTTATTCCTTGGGATCAGTCGGCGTGCTCTTCTCCTCAGAATCTCTATCTTCAAGATGGTATCGATGAGAAATCATTTATGAATAGTCTGGATCAGGCCTTCAAACGTGCTCCGCAGGGTGGCAAGCTTAGTGAAGATGAAGCCACGGAGATTCTCAAAGAAACTTATCGGGGCCATTATTCTGAGCTTATGGAAGATGGTAAGATTTTGTCGACTCCCGAAAGTCATCTTCTTCATGCTGAAAAGAATAAATATATAAGGCCTTCGCCTCTGCATCGCTCATTAATCCTTAAAACGTTTAAAGATGATAAAGATCTTTACGAGCATTTAGAGCCATTCTCTTACTACCTTCAATCCTGTTCATACTTAGTTAATGAAGATGAGAAAAACGATTATCTCTCTACTCTTGCCCAGACTGGAATTAAACGTTTTGCACCTTTGGGCACAATTACTTGGGGAATGGATGGCGCTCCCCACGACGGCCGTTATGTTTTGAGAGAACTGGTTCAGTTTATCGGAGATGAGATGAGGGTTGTGGATTATGGAGAAGAAATCGGGGCTATTTCTTCATCTACATCACTTAAAAAATACTTTAATGAGATTCCCCATCCTAATGGATACATTTTTGCTTCCGGCGGTACGACTGGTGAACCTAAGTTCGTACACTTTAGTTATCAGGAATTTGATTTCATGACAGATATGCTAGCAACCAATCTCCGCGCTCAGGGAGTTGAGAAAGGCATGACAGTGGCCAATCTCTTTGTGGCGGGTAACTTGTGGTCATCCTTTATGGCGGTGGAAAAAGCCTTAGAAAAAATTGGCGCGATTCAATTACCTATTGGTGGCCTTTGCTCGATGGATAATATTTTGACCTACCTGAAAAAATTTAAACCTCAGGTCATTATGGGAATACCTTCTCTCCTGGTTTTAAATGCTGAACATGGTGATAAAAGCGGTGCGGATATTACGATCCCTAAAGTTTTCTATGCAGGAGAGGCGCTCTCGCCAATGCGTCAGGAGTATCTCCAGAAGATATGGAAGACTGAATCTTTTTGTTCTGCGGGATACGCTTCAGTAGATGCTGGTGTGATTGGATACCAATGTTCGCATTGCCTGCCAGGAGAGCATCATCTTTTCTCGGATCTGGTCGATCTTAAAATCATTGATGATGAAGCCATTATCACATCGATTTGTCGCAATACCCTACCGATCGTGAATTATCGTTCTGGAGATAGAGTTTCATGGTTACCTGATTGCACTTGCGGCAGAAAGGATAAAAGATTTAAACTCATGGGGCGAATTGATAACGTTATTCAAATCTGGTCTTGCAGGCTTCTGGTCAATGACGTGGAAAGATCCCTGAAGGAAATGCATCATGACGTTCATACGTTTCAAATTGTTATAAAAGAATCAAGAGAAGCCAATGTTGTAAGGGAAAAACTCGAACTTCATTATGAAATATCCGGCGAGCCACTTGATAGCGAAGTTTTAATGGAAACCATCTACAAGCACTCTCGCGATCTCAAAGATACGATTGCCTTTGAAGACTTTAAAAAAGAAGTGATTCTCGTTCCAACAGGGCGGGGAAAAATCGGTCGCAATGGAAGAACAGGAAAAATCAGTATAGTTCTAGATCAGCGTCACTAACATCCATATCCCAGATATTAATCAGTGCTGTTGGTAGAGGACTCTTGTCCCAGATCAATTGAAATTTTTCTTTGAGTCTTTGGTTGAGATCACCTTCTGTCGGATCAACTTCTTCACGCTTTATAAGAATCGCTTGTTCAGAATGGCAATGCTCTCCCGCTTTTTCTGTTTCATGATGAGCATTGAAGGCGAGGCACCCATAAGGTTTGATATTTCGGGGAAGGGGGCAGCCTAGTTCTTGATGATTAAAAAAAGGACAAGTGTAGGTCCGTCTTAGATAAGATCTTTTGCCATTCCCGAACTGGTGATCAAGACGATACTGAGAAACTGTGGCACTGACCTTTTCTTTCAGTTCAGTATCCAGAAGACTATTTATTTTTAAATAATGAAGAAGTTCAAAGGCTTCAAGAGGAGTCACCATCATGGAATTGGCTTCGTACGTACAACAAGTTCCAGAACAACCCTTACAGCCAAAACCTTGGGCTTCTAGGGAATCCATTCGATAAATAAGGTTCTGGCGACGTTTAGTGTGTGACATTTAACCAGAAGTTAATGAACTGGGGTATATGTGTCAAGACAGGGTGGAGTCTACAGATCGTCATTTAGCTTAGTGCGCAAAAAAGGCAAACTATTTCCCTGTTTCAGATTTACTAAAACGCTCTGATTTAGTACAAAATCCTATACAACTTTTTATCGTTCTTTTTGAGGGAGATCATCATGATGGATTCTTGGTTAAGCCTCTGGCTTAAAACCCCCGTGATCTTTGGTGTACTAGCACTTTTGATTGCCGCTGCTTTCTACATTCGTGTTATCGGACTAGAAAAAGGTAATGAAACAATGGAGCGCATCGGTGGATATATCCGCGAAGGTGCTATGGCGTTTCTTTTCACACAATATAAAACACTCGCCGTTTTCGGTGTAGTTGTTGCCATCCTCATCGGTGTTTCTCTCGGTAAAGTTGCTGCTGCTGCGTTTGTTCTCGGAGCATTCCTATCTCTTCTGGCTGGTTTCATCGGGATGAAAGCTGCGACTTACGCCAACGTAAAAACAACTCAAGCTGCTCGTACAGGAATTCGCGCCAATGCTCTTCTCACTGCCTTAGACGGTGGTGCAGTTATGGGTCTTTCGGTTGCTGGTCTTGGAGCTATCGGTCTTGGTGTTCTTTATATCTGCTTCCGTGAATCAGAACTTCTTTCTCCGATCCTTCACTCATTCGCTGTTGGTGCTTCTTCGATCGCGCTTTTCGCTCGTATCGGTGGTGGTATCTATACTAAAGCGGCTGACGTAGGTTCAGATATCGCTGGTAAAGTAATTGAAAACATTCCTGAAGATGATCCACGTAACCCAGGTGTTATCGCAGATAACGTTGGTGATAACGTAGGTGACGTTGCTGGTATGGGTGCAGATATTTACGAGTCTATGGTTGCTGCTATCGTAGCTGCTATGGCGATCGCACTTACTTCTCCAATTATTCCTCAGCTTCTTAACGATGCTACAAGTTCTATCGATAACAAAACAATCGCTATCGGCCTTCCACTTGTTCTTTCAGGTGTTGGTCTTGCGGTATCTATTGTTTGTATCTTTATCGCACGTATGATGAAAAGTATGGATCCTGCGAAAGTTCTTCGTGGAGCTCTTATCATGCCTCCAATTCTTCTTGCGATCGCTTCATACGTGATCATGAGCGGTCTTGGGATCACTCAAAACGTAACGATCGTTATGACAGTTGGTGCTATCGGTGGAACAATCATCGGTCTCATCACAGATTACTACACAGGAATTTTCAGACCAGTCGCTCGTATTGCTGAAGCTGCAAAAACTGGTGCTGGTACAAACGTGATTCAAGGTCTTGCTGTTGGGATGGAATCAGTTGCAGTTCCCATGATCGTTGTTGCCATTGTTGCTTTCCTTGCAAATAAATATCTTGGTCTTTATGGAATTGCTCTTTCTGCAGTTGGTATGCTCGGTGGTACAGCGGTTGTTATGACTGTTGATGCTTACGGCCCGATTTCAGATAACGCTGGTGGGATTTCAGAAATGTCAGGATTAGGTCCTGATGTTCGCGCCATAACAGATGAATTAGATATGGTTGGTAATACAACTGCAGCTATTGGTAAGGGATACGCGATCGGTTCTGCGATCCTTACAGTACTTGCTCTCTTCTCTGCTTATAACATCGAAATTAACCACGTTCGTGCACTCAATGGTCTTGATGCTGTACAACTGGTTTTAACTGATCCAAAAATTCTTATTGGTATCCTTCTCGGCTCAATCCTTCCATTTCTTGTTGGTTCTTCAACAATGCTTGCAGTAGGTAAAGCTGCTGGTGCGATCGTGGTAGAAATTGGTCGTCAGTTCAGAGAGATTCCAGGTCTTATGGAACTTAAAGCTGAACCTGAGCCGAAGAAAATCGTTGATATCGCAACTAAAGCTGCGATGAAAGAAATGATCTTTCCTGGATGTATTGCGATTGTTGCTCCTGTTGCTGTTGGATTCTTCATGGGCCCAGCTTCTCTTGCTGGTCTTCTTGCTGGTTCACTTGCTGTTGGTGCTACTATGTCTCTCTTCATGGCAAACGCTGGTGGAGCTTGGGATAACGCTAAAAAATACATCGAGAAGGGAAAGCTCGCGGGTGAGAAAAAAGGAACTGATACTCATAAAGCCGCTGTTGTTGGTGATATGGTAGGGGATCCGTTTAAAGATACATCTGGTCCAGGGATCGCGATCCTGATCAAGGTGATGTCGGTAGTTTCTCTCCTCATCGCTCCGTTAATCGCACTTCTCTAAAAAAAAAGAGCCCTCGCAAGAGGGCTTTTTTTGTCTTTTTTAATTATCTTTTTTGGTAACCGAAGAGAGCTTCAAGCTGCAATAAGATGAAGGGAGTTCTTCTGAAGGACCATTCTTTCGGCCAGTCAATTCCAGTTGTCACGTCAAAAAATATCCAGTTGTGATAAACATTTCTTCGATAGTTTATGTAGACCTGATGATTCGTCAGATACCATCTCGAAGTATGATCAACCTTGGTTGCAGCACTGTAGCCATAGGCAATAGCTTCGTTATCACTAATTCTTTGATAGATGGATGGCCCATGAGCAGTCATAAAATCCTGTTCTGAAATCTGCCATTTCTGCGTATTGGAAAAACGAAACAGAAGATTGTCGGTAATAGTTTGATCGTTGGAGAAATCGATACTTTGAATGAAACCTTCATTACTAAACCAAGCACCTTCTAGAGCAAAACGGTGGATGATGGTTCCTGTTTGGACAGTTTTACGAAGACGTGATCTCGCAAAAACTCTCGGCTTAATACTCACGTTCACACCTGTATCAGATCGAAAAAGCCAAGGTGTATCAGGCTTTGGTCGTGGGATAATCCGAATAAGGTTCGGATCTTTTTGGATTTTTTTCTTAATGTTCGGATCTTCTTTTCCATCCATCCCGACATAACGGATGTGAAATTTTTCTTCCAGTTCCGGTAAACGTAAATTGAACCGCACTTGAATATCATCTTTAGGCAAAGCTCTTTCGCGCATATTGTAGAGTGTGCGAATACGCATATTACTTCGCCCCAATTCATCATCGGCTCTTTGGTTTGCAAAAAAGCTATCGATGTTGTTGGCCGCAAAGTTGGCACGACTTCCAAAGAGATCCTGGGCAGAATCCAGGATAGGTATACCCTTATTAACCGGCTCTTCAGCTGGAGAAGCCCAAAGTACCGAGGGTAGTAGGAATAGAATAATGAAGACGTATCTCATTGATTCTATTGTAACAATGCCCCGGTCTTCCTGTCATTTTTAAATCAATTTTTTCTAAGGAAATGCCGATGAGTGTATAGGATTTTAATTGAAAACTTTTAGTTAGTAATAATCATAACTTGTACGTTAGCAGGAGAGAAAATCATGAGTAACAATAATACCATGAAAAAAATTGTGATTCCGGCAGCAGCGATGCTGATGGTGGGATCGTTTTTTATCATTAAAAATTCAACGACCAATCGTAATCTTGGAGACGACGCACTTCTGTCTCTCATGAAAAACGATAAGGCCGCTTTTATTTCTTACATTGAGGCTGGTGGAGATATCTATCTTAAGCTTCCGGCCATCGAAGGTCATACCTTCACAGTAGCCGAAGGGATTGCGTATTTTGAAAGGACTGCGTTTGTGGATTACCTACAAACGAAGAAAAAAACTTTCATCGATCAGACAGCGAAGAAAGATTACGACATGCTCTCGCTGACTGTTTCTAAAAATAATCCTGAAATGCTTAAACTTCTTACTAAAGAAAAGCCTCTGATGGATTTGAAGTATGGAAAGAATGGCTGGACACTCCTTCATATGGCCAGTGCTGAATGTTCATCTAAGATGGTGGGCATTCTACGTGAAACAGGAAAACTTAATTGGGATACTAAGGCAACCGACGGATCGACTCCTCTTACATTAGCTGCAACCTATGATTGTTTACCGGTACTCAGTTACTGGAAAGAGATGAAAGTCGATTTTAATAAGAAAGATGGGAATGGAAATTCGGCTCTCTCAATTCTTAAAACTAAAAAAGATGCGGCCCTGGCATCTTTTGCTAAATCATTTGAGCCAGACAGACTTCCAACGTCATTGAGTGCAAAAACTCAAGAACCGGATTTTTATAAAAAACGAGCTTTCCCAAAACTTAAAGCTGCTGATCGCTCGGCACTGGTTGAGCCTGAAGATCGTCCGGAAAATGCAGTAGAGACGGCTGAGTATACTGAGTTTGCAGATTAAGCTCAGATTCAGACCTAAAAGTTCCCGAGTAATTTCCTTTTAGTATTAAATCAAATCCTTCCTAATCGCCCTTGCAGAAAATCCATTTAGCTTTAAAATGGATATATGCAGGAGGCGACATGGAAGTAAGCCGTAGATCAAATGCTCAGATTGAGCGTGAATTAGGTACAGTTGCCTACTTCGTCCGTAAAAAACGCAAAGAATTGAAACTCACTCAAGAGGCTTTAGCTAAGTCTTCCGGAGTTGGTCTCGCCTTTTTGAAACGCCTTGAAGTGGGAGATGAAAATCTTCACCTCGCCAAAGTGCTTCAGGTGCTTCGTCATTTGAAAGCCGATCTTTTTCCCAAAGAATATCAGTAATTATCTTGCGAGATTTTTCTTTCTGTAGCGAATGTTGAGCATTTCAACTAATAGAGAGAAGGCCATCGCAAAGTAGATATATCCTTTAGAAACATGAGCTCCCATGGATTCTGCCACTAGCATCACTCCAATTAAGAGGAGAAATGAGAGAGCAAGGATTTTTACAGTCGGATGTTTTTCAACAAACCCACTAATACTGCCTGCAGAAAATAGCATAATAATCATGGAAGCAATCATCGCAATCACCATAATAGAAACCTGACTCACCATTCCTACTGCCGTTATTACTGAATCCAGAGAAAACACAATATCCAGTACTAAAATTTGCGCTAGCATCATGCCTGGTTTGGCTTTTTGTTTATCAGCTTCAGGTAAATGAACATTGGGATCACCCTCGACCTTGTGGTGAATTTCAAAAGTTGATTTTCCGATCAAGAAGAGACCGCCACCCAGAAGAATTAAGTCTCGGCCAGAGAATGACTGTCCGAAAACAGCAAACAAAGGATCCTTCAGTGTCATGATCCAACTGATAGAGAATAAGAGCGCAATCCGGATAACCAATGCCAGACCGATCCCAAAATTTCGAATCTTACTTTGAGATTCAATGGGAAGACGAGCAACAAGGATAGCGATAAAGATAATATTATCGATTCCCAGTACCGTTTCCATGGCAGTGAGAGTTACCAATGCTGTTAGTGATTCACTCGTCATTTCAAACATAATTACCCTTATTTCTTAATTCCTAAATGTGCCTGACATTTTAATCTTCCACCGCCAAAGAATCGTCCGAATTTCGAAGAAGCCGCTTCTACACACGCCTCAACCACGTCATCTTTATCAAAGTCTTTCGGATCAAATTCAAATTTTACGCCATCTGCATCACGCTTAAGATCGTGGTACGCGATGCTGGCCGGAAACCAGTAGTAACCCGGAACCCTTCGGTAGTAACAACGGGCAGCAGGTTTTCCACTTGGTCTTTTCTTCTCAGGAAGATTGATTCTCTCGTAGAAGTATTCCGTCATGTCAGTGTCTTCAGCAGTTAGTTCAATACAATCAGCAGCTGTCACGCGACCATAAGTTTCATTCTCAACCCATTCTTTAATTTTAAGTGGTTCAGAAAGATCTCCATAACTTGCTTCCATCATGTACTCAACGCCATTATCAACGATGTAAGGGGCCACGTGGTACATGTATCCATGTTTATCATCAGTCCAAATGCTTGAACCAAAAAACAAAAAGATTTTACCTGTTTGGATATTATACTTTGAAAGATCATATGCCCACATATGAGCTCTATTAGCGCAGATTGAGTTCTCAAGATCCAGCATCTTTCTTTCCATTTTCTCAAATAGAGTCTGGCGAGAAAGACCCATGGTTGCCAAATCAGAAACCTGATAGTTGAAATCTGAAATGTAACCTGGAGTATTGGCGAAAGCAGATAACGAAATGAGTGAAAGTGCAGTCAGCGACTTCATTGTGTTCCTTTGATTATGATGAGGTCACCCTATGGATGGCGCACAGCACTCTTCAATTGAACGTGTAAAAACTACACATTTGAGCTATGAAATTATGTTCCAGCAGAGACGTAATTGGAACGATCAAATTTCTTGAAATTAGTTGGAAGGGGATTGGCGTGTTTTCTTTGTCTGATTTCGCCAGTTTCAAGATCATAGATTTCAGAAAAGTAGGCCTGTTCCTCTTCAGTAAGAATCGTCCGCCCCTCAGTCAGAAGAGTGATGTCGTAGCGAATAGTCACATCATCTTCCATCTCTTTGCCGTCCAGCCAGAAGTTAATCACTTCAAAGTACCTATTCGTTAGTCCTTGCTCTGCGACCTGATCCACTGAAATAGTCTGTCGCTTAAGAATACGTGACGTATTGAAGGGAACTTCAGTAAAGATAATATAGTGAAGCTCAGAGCAAACAATTTTCTCTCCACTCTGAATATCAAAGGCAAAGTCATAAACCTTACCTAACTGAGCAAAAGCCGTGAGAAGGTGAGTTTTGATTTGTTCATCGTTCAGCGGTATTTTGATTCTTAAAGTAGAAACGGTATCGGCTTCTCCGAAGTTCTCAACGGGATTTATTTCAACACCAGAGCGAAGCGCCTCGATAACATTGGCGCCATTTTTAATTCTTTCCTGATAAGGCTTAACCAGTGGATGATCCCAAATTCCATAAAAACGCAGATCCTCTTCATTCCCCACATAGATAGCAGCATGAGTCCAGAATCCAGGAATGAAATTACTCGTTGCTCTGGCGGGAGTTCGCTCCATTAAGATATCCAGCACCTTGAGTTGCTTTTTAATATTTGGGATAAAGTCCGGATTGCTTTTGAGTTTTCCCTGGCGAAATTGAATGGATCCCAAGGTATTTCCAAAAATCTGAGAACCGTCATAGATAACCTTACCTATGAGCCCCGCCCCGATATCAGAAGCATAAAGCTTTAAATGAAAAATTTTTGTTCCGAGGAAACTAAAGAAGTCTTTGAGAGGAGACCAGAAATTTCTTTCTTTAAATTCCTGATAGAAGGAACTCGAATTAATGATTGATGCTAAGTAGATGTATTCTTCATCTTCATATTCATCAATTTTCGCCGTGAAAAATCTTTCATAGATTTTTATGGCGCGCTTTAATCGTTTTCGATTGGCCAGCGAGTAGTACTCGTGAATTGCGTCTTTCATCATATTGATTTTTTTATCATACGACTGATCGTACTCATTTAATAGGCGACGAAGTTTCTTATTGGTATGAAAGACTTTATAAACCATGAGGTAGTTGTCTGCCATGGTTACACCCAATGCCAAGACCATCATGACTGATTTTAATTCTTCCGCAGATGGTTTAAACGACTTGGGGATTTTGTAATCAACAAGCTCACCATAGTGATCAAGGAAGGCGAGAGAGTTTTTTTCATTCTCAAAACGTTCAACCGCCATTTTATTAATGGATTCAAGTTCAAGTCCTGTCAGTACATGACCCTTGGTGAGAATCAGCACTACTTCATTATTGCGCTCAACAATTTCATCCCGGAACTTCTTAGTGGTTTCCATCAGAGTCTTAAACTCAGAATATCCATCATCACCCCAGACGAGGGATGTTGCCAAGAGGCCTGTAAGAAGAAGCAAGCAGAGTTTCATCTTTTTATTCCTTCAAAGGAGCTAATTGGTTTTTTACCAAAGGGACTAAGAAGAATTGGATAAGTTTTGTTAAAAAAATCTTTTTTTTACTCACTCCCGGGTACTTAAAGTCAAAACCTTCAGGTCTTCCATTCTCATCCAGCTTGTAACACTGAAGGAGTGTCTCGTTCATAGCATCCAAAAGTTGTCTGGCGACTTTTGGATCTTCAATAATCGCCATCGTTTCAGTGTTTAGTTTTTGCGAACGAGGATCAAAATTAAAACTTCCTACGGCTGCAATCCTCTCATCTATGACAAGAGATTTAGCATGGAAACTATATTCTCCGTAAAACTCATGAACTTCGATGCCCATATTAACGATTTTTTTTCTTTGTCCTATGTACCCAGCTAGAGGAAAGATTCCGTCAGTCGCCTTGGCAGAATTAGTCGTGAGGCGAATTTTTACTCCACGTTTAATTGCTGCCTTTAAATGGGCCTTCATTTCTTTAGTCATAATGAAATAGGGACTATCCAGATAGATTGAGCTTACCGCTGAATCTATCAGATCAAAAAGATATTTGGCGGTGCCTGAAACTTTTGGTTTTACAATGGCTATAGGATCATGAGTTAGGGTCACTGACTCATCATCGACAGTGACAGTATTATCTAGTTTTTCAAAAGCTTCGTTCTTAAACAAGTCTTCAGATTTTGCTTCATCTAATGACTTGATGGCCTCTTCAACTTTTAGACGATTCTTTTCTTTTTTAAGATTTAATATCTTTGCCGGAGTGACAGTCTTGCTGTCCAATAATTCGAGGAAGTAGGTCCGGAGTCCATCGACCGGAGAACCAGAGATTAGGATGTCGCGATCATAGTAATTTTTCTTACCTTCTGATTGATCGTAATAAGTGTTTTCAATATTTCGTCCACCCATGATGACAGTCTTGCCATCTACCATAAAGACCTTGTCGTGCATGCGGTGGGAGAAGTGCCAGAAGTTTTTCCAGGTGATTTTGTTATAGACCCTGAAATCGATTCCTTCATCTGCCAGATGATTCAGAAGAGCAGGAGGTACTTCGTTAAACATACTGTCGACGAGAATTTGGATTTTGACATTTCTGCGGGCAGCAGTTCGGAGTTCAGATAAGAAGACACGAGAGGTTTCGTCATCTGCAAAGATAAAATAAGAAATCAGGATTTCTTTTTCTGCTTTTTGAATCAATTCAAGCCGCAGCTTAAAAGACTCTCGGCCTCCACCCAGGATCTGAACTTCCGCTGCGATGGATCCAAAAGACAAAACAAAACACAAAGTGACGAAAATATTTCGTAACATGGGCCTCCCTTAGTGGGTAGGCCATCTTACTCGCAATTTGGATGTGAAGTTTAAATCGGGCAGAAATTATAGAGCAAAGGTGAGGTTACTCACCTTCATAGGCAAGATGCAAATCCATAGGTTTATGGTCCGAAGATTTAATTTCGCCTCTAACCTGTGCATTTTTTATCATGAGACCTCGAATAAAGGCCTGGTCTAATGGATGTCCTAACCAGCGTTTGCGGCTATCGTTCTTCCATTTAACTTCAGATAAACCATTTTCGGCCATCACTCGTCTTAAGTGAGCAATACGTTTAGCAGTACGAGTATTGAAGTCCCCTGCGTAGAGGATAGGACCTTCATGAGTTTTAATTTGCTCAACGGCTTGGGCCACATGATTTACAAAGGCCTGATGATTCGCAAAATTAATTCCGTGAATATTAAGCACCAAGAGCTTTTTATTTTTCCCGGTAAAAGGAAGAAGAGCAGCCGTCGTGGTCTTAGGAGTTTTGATGATGGGCTCAAAATTTCTGCTTCTCATCATATAGGCCTGAGTCGGTAATACCCTCGTTCCAAGTAGAGTTCCTGTCGCTGTCATGTTCTTTTTCTTATAAAGAAAACTCACACCCATAAAAAATTCCACACCTGGTACTTCGGCCAGCGTGTCTGTCATATTCTGATTTAAATAGGCTTCCTGGAGCATGAGGATATCTTTGTCGGCACCCAAAGCTAAAAAATCGCTGGGCCACTTACTACGTTCGCCTTTAAGCATATTCCAGATCAAGACATGAACCGAAGCTGGATTCAGTTCTTCCTGTTTCGATGCTCCCATTGAATAAAATGATTGTGCCATTGAAGGAACTTCAAATTTACTCGAGGGCCAGAGTTTTGCATGGGACACGGGAGATAGAACAAGTAACCAAATAAAAACAAATAAGCATCTTCCTGATGTGAGCACTATCTTTCTCCTTGAAAGTTATACTTATGAGTATAAATCTCTAACTAATCCTTAGTCTTCGGGGCAGACATTTCCTGACACAGATTTAACGTGAAACATATTGAAATTTAAAGACGCACTTTGGTAGCGAATTGGTCAATTAAGCAAATTTAGCCTTTCTCTGTCTAATTTTTAAACACCCCTTATAAGTTCTTCAAGAACCCAGCGCCAAATCTTCAAACCCTTAATAATGCCACTATTGTCTTAACCTCAATGGAGAATTTATGAAAAACTTGCTATCTTTCGCTGTTCTTATGGTTGCTCTCATGTCGGTTTCTGCTTTTGCTCAGAGCCGTTCGGACCGCAACAATGATAATGGTCGCAATAATATGACTCTTCGTGATGGTCGTACGATTCTTCGTATTGATATCGGAGATGACCGTGATGACCGGGAGATGCTGATGCGAGTTCGCCGTTTAGAGGAAGCTGTTCGTGATCTTCAAGATCAAGTTTATCAATTAGTTGTCACTCCACGATACCGTACTATGCACTCTTGCTCGGGTGAGATGTTTTCAATTGGCTTTGTAACTGGTTCAGGTCTTTCAAAAGGTGAAGCAGTTAATAATGCAATGGCCGACTGTCAGAGAAAAAACAATGGAAGACAAAGCATGTTCTGTAAAGAAAGAGACCTTGCTTGTTCAACACGTGAAGAAAGAATGTAATCTATTTGTAATACTTTACTAATGCAGGGCCCACTTCTAAGTGGGCCTTTTTATTCTCGCCAATCTTAATTTTATCCACCAATCTCCCTTTGCACCTTACGCCGAATTTCAGACGGGCCTACCATACTCTGAGAGAATATTTCCAGGAGGCCATTATGGTTACGATTCAATCTGGCGCCAATTCACCCTTAGTTTTAATTAACACTTTTACCGTTGCCCCTGAAAATCAGGACCGACTGATCGAAATTTTGAATGAGATGACCGAAGAAGTACTAAAGGATCTACCGGGTTTTGTTTCGGCCAGTACTCATCACGGTCATGACGGAAATAAGGTTGCTACTTACGCTCAATGGGAAGATCGCGCCTCGTATGATGCGATGTTGGAAAATGAAAATGTAAAAAGGCAAATGCAAGCGGCGACAAAGCTGGCCCTTAAAGTTGAGCCAGTGATTTATGAAGTGGATGAGTGCCATGAAAAAGAGAGTCATGAACCTGTCCCGAAATTCGATCTCGAGGCACGGGATATTAGTGCTGATTGAGCTGAAGATCGTTCTAAAATAAAAAAGCCCCGCATAGGCGAGGCTTTTTATAATTTGGTAGTCCCAAGGGGATTCGAACCCCTGTTACCGCCGTGAAAAGGCGATGTCCTAGACCGGGCTAGACGATGGGACCAAAACTGAGTCATTTTCGAGGAATTCGTTTTAAATGGTGATCTCGCTGTGACTCGAACACAGGACCCTCTCCTTAAAAGGGAGATGCTCTAACCAACTGAGCTACGAGACCACTTTCAAACGAAGGACTACAAATTAATGAACCTGAAGAATTTTGTCAAACATATTTTTAAGATAAATGCTGAAAAAAACAGATTTTTTTAAGGGGAATTTTGTTTATTTTGCGAGGTCTAAAAGGAGATTACTCGACACTTGCGAGACAAATCGGGCCACCAGTTTTATCAACTTGATTTAAACAAATCGTTTCATTCTGAGAGAAGGCATTTTCATCTGAACCACCAATAGTGAAGACCATTCTGGCGGTAAAATAAAAAAGAATAACAGTGCATATTTTAAAAAATGACATGCATCTATTATTCAACAGTAGGGGCAGTTGACCTAGAGGGTAAGTTTTGCAGCCACTGCGCTAGATGTTACAAATATTTCTGGCGGAACACAACTTGGGCGCGGTCTGGACCGTAAGCATAAATCCCAACTGGAATTCCTAGAGCTTCCTGAATGAAGTTCAGGTAATGATCGAGCTCTCGAGACGGTTTTCCACCGTCAAAAGAATCAGCAAACGGCTTAAAGTCTTTGTACAACGGCTTAGCGTTATAAAGATTAATGCCTGGATACGCACAGTCCACCATTGTACCGTTCACTTCGTAGGCATAACAAACTTTGAGGTTAGTCAGCTCATTGAGGATATCGAGCTTTGTGAGGGCAATAGAGGTCAATTGCGAGCATTTCACGGCGTACTTCAAAAGAGGAAGGTCAATCCATCCACAACGACGCTTTCTTCCAGTCGTTGCACCGAATTCATTACCCTTAGTTTGAATATGAGCACCAACATCATCAAAAAGTTCTGTCGGGAATGGACCTTCGCCCACGCGAGTCGTGTAGGCCTTTGCAATACCGATGACTTCATCGAGTTTTTTGCCTGGAACACCAGCTCCAGTCCAGATGCCTGAAGCGCCTGTCGATGATGACGTCACATAGGGATAAGTTCCGTAATCGATATACAGAAGAATGCCTTGAGCACCCTCATAGAGACTCTTTTTACCTTGAGCGAGGCTGGTATCAATCAAACTGAAAGTATCAGTTACGTAATCTTTAATTTGTTGCCCGTATGAATAGAGTCTTTCAACTTCTTCTTCAATGGTTGGAAACTCAACTTTATAGAGCTGAGAGAAGAGCATGGATTTTTCAGCATAACCATTTCCGAGACGACGAACGAGAGTGTCTTTATCCATCAGGTCTTTGACTTTAACGGCTCGACGAGAAATTTTATCTTCGTAGGCAGGACCAATTCCTTTTCCCGTTGTGCCGATTTTTTCTGGACCCTGTGATTCACGGGCAGCATCTAAAATCTTATGATAACTCGTGATGACTGTAGCAGTAGAGGAGAGTTTCAAATTATCCGGAGTAACTTTTGTCACACCTTTAATCTTGTCGAGTTCTTTGAGAAAGTTTTCCGGTTCAAGTACCACTCCATGACCAATCACTGAAGTACAGTGAGGGTGAAGAACACCGGAAGGAATGACATGCAAAACTGTTTTCTGACCATTAACCCAAATCGTGTGTCCAGCATTGTGGCCACCTTGATATCGAACAACGAGATCACATTTCTCAGCTAGTAGATCTGTGATTTTTCCTTTGCCTTCATCACCCCATTGAGCGCCAATAATGGCCATAGTTTGCATTGATTACGCCTTTACTTCGGGAAGAAGTGTAAATGTTTGGGATACGACCAATCTTACTCTGGGAGAAGAGGCATTTGAAATGTGAATTATAAGAATAATAGGAGCTAATTTTTGTCAAAATTTTGGCCGGCAAATTGGGTCTAAATAATAGGCAGTTTATTTTAGACGGTGTGTCTTAGACGAATATTTTTAACTACATGAAATGTTGATCGTCGCCAGTTTTATTGCAGAGAGAGGAACCCAAGGAGAGAAGGATCACCGTTTCTTTCCCTGCAACGATCCTTCTTGAACCTTCGGGTTCCACCACGCGCTTGGTATCAAGCCTTGGTGTCCTTGATATTATCACATTTGAAAACTGGTAAAAGTTCCAAAAGGTGCCATGTAGAAAAAAAAGAGGGAAGAATTTCTTCTTCCCCCTCGCGAAAGGCCTGACGAATCCTGGGAGGAATTGTATCAGGCAATCGATCTGAGTTCTAACCGACTTTGTAATGTGTTAAGCACGGTTTGAAATTCGCTCACTGTCGGCAAATTTCCGAAATGAGTGTTTTCATGCATGTTCATGGAAACGAAATCAAAAACTTCAATAGGTGTGGATTTCTCTGCCTCTTTTTTAAAGGCGCGCCAGTTGGATTTTCCAGTCCGGCGGTAATTCTCAAACAAGTTCTCTACGAGTTCCTGTTTTGTTTTCACTCCCACTCCTACTACTTGTCCGCAATCATCGATCTCGAGGTACCAAACCCGATAATCGTTTTGATTTTTAGGGTGCTGCTTGGACTCTACTGCAATGGCAAGATACATGGGGCCTCCTTGTCTCTCGCTCGGAAAAATCCTTTTCCCGATCCGTTGTGTGTGTGTGAAGGTAACCCTGAACTCCCGTCCTGGAAGTTGTTGGTTGATGCCTTCTCGCATCCTGCTTACATACATAGTAACAAGTGTGGTCCTATGAATGTAAGTAAGATTTGTGTAACATCTGCTCACCGCCTCTAGAGGGAAAGTAAGAAATATCAGGGCCAATTAGAGCCCTAGTCAGGTTTTGTTGAGATTCAAATGACTTGCCCCGACCGAAATAGGGGCGAAATAGGACCGAATGTTGAGCGATTCGCTTCTCATCTCCACCGATTTTTCATATGAAAACAAACTGATTTGGGTGAGAATGGCGGAATGTCTGTTTTACGTTCTTCTTTCATCATGGCGATTGCTACATTTTTCTCTCGTATTCTTGGATTAATACGTGAGCAAGTGATGGCCGCCTATTTCGGAGCCTCAGGTACAACAGATGCTTTCCTCGTCGCTTTTAGAATTCCAAATTTACTTCGTGATCTCTTTGCAGAGGGTGCCTTCTCATCTGCTTTTGTTCCTACCTTTATAGAGGCCAATCAACAATCTCAGGAAAAAAGTCGTGAACTTCTGTGGAGTTTATTTTGGCTACTGAGTTTAATCACCGGTACTATTTGTCTTGGTATTATGATTTTCGCTCCGCAATTAATTGAAGTCTTCGCTCCTTCGTTTGTGAAGGATCCTGAAAAATTTCATACCACTGTAGTTCTGACGCGAATCATGGCTCCATTTCTTTTAGTTGTCTCTCTTGCCGCTCTTTTTATGGGAGCACTCAATTCTTTAAAAGTTTTTTTTATTCCAGCTCTTGCTCCATCGGCTTTCAATATCGTGAGTATTGCGATGATGTTTGCTTTAACTGGTTATCTCTCTAGCCGTGGTCACCCAGCTGTTTATTCTTTGGGAATCGGCGCCATGCTTGGTGGAGTGATGCAGGCACTGGTGCAGCTCCCACTTCTTTATAAAAAAGGTTTTAAACCAGTCTGGCCTAAAGAGTTCTGGAACACGCGAACGAAAAAAGTTTTTTTTCTTTTGGGACCAGGTCTGATTGGATTTGCGGCCGCTCAAGTGAATCTTTTGGTTTCAACTATTCTTGCAACGGGCGCCATGGTTGGAGCCACCTCATGGCTCAATTATAGCTTCCGTCTTTTTCAATTACCGGTAGGAATTCTTTCGGTCTCCATTGGAAATTCAAACCTAGTTCATTTTTCTGAGGCATGGAAAAAAAAGGATGTAGCAGGGGCAAAGGCATCACTTCAGTATAGTTACTACCTTTCCTTTTTAACTGTTATGCCGGCACTTGCGATTCTTTATTGTTTTGCAGGTGAGATCGTGAATGTGATTTTTGAAAGAGGACGTTTTGATCATACGAGTACTTTGAATACCGCTGATGCTCTGAGAATGTATGCACTCGGATTGCCTTTTTATGGCATCTACAAAATTTGGGTTCCGACGTTCTATGCTTTAGACAGACAAAGAATTCCAGTCCTGGCTTCACTGCTCTCTATTGGCTTTAATATTTCTTTTTGCCTTGTGATGACTCCCATTTGGGGTTTTAGCATGCTTGCGTTAGGAACTACTCTGTCTGTTTTTGTGAATGCCTGCTTCCAAAGTTATATCCTGAAGAAGGAACTTTCCTTAAGCTGGGGCTTCTTTTTCTCACCACGCATTTTTAAAGTCCTGATTTCGACGCTACTTACAATTCTCATTGCTGAAACAATGCTAAAAGTGGAATTTTTCTCTCAACCATTCCTAAACAGGTGCTTATACCTAGGTGCGCAAATCTTTGCTGCGTGCTTCCTTTACGTCATATTCCTCGTTGTGATGGGTGAGAGAGCGGCGGTCAACGCGCTTCTTGAAAAATTCACTAAAAAGTTCCGTCGGAAGTAAAAAAAATCAACGCTTTATCTTGTACGTCACGCCGTTTTTGGTTATTCTAAAATGGTAATACCTTTATTTAAGGACCGTTAAATGAAAACTGATTTTGAAACGCTCAAAGCGCTGTCGCAATATACGATCAATCACTTGAAGCAAGCTGAGATGATTGAATTCGCTGCTGATGCTAGAGCTGACCTGATTGAAGCACTTGCTACTGAGTACGGCGTGAGTTTTGCGACTGACGAAAACATCAAAGAGCAGGCGATTGAAGAAGTAGAAGAAAAATTCGGTGACGACATCCCAGGTGATATAACTGAAACAGAAATGTTTAACCATGCTCGTAAAGAAATCATCAAGTCATTCAACGGTGAGAACATCGGTGGTCTTTACCTGATGGAATCTTTGCACAATATCTCCATTCGCGTGAAAAACTTCCTTCTCTCTAACGAGTTAGTAGAAGATGTTTTCTCGTCTGACGAAGAGATCATTGCT
>JBBARF010000022.1:0-36466 GCA_040399925.1 Bacteriovoracaceae bacterium | reverse complement strand
TTATACTCTGAATATAAATCTCTCGCTGGAGCATTTAAATCTACAATCGAGACCACACCTATCTGGTAAGTTCTTCCTGGCATCAAATCAGTCGCCGTATAGTTAACGGTGCTCGCAGGTAAATCAGGACTAGAAAAATAGCCAGCAGTACCAGAGACAGCTTGTGGAAACGAGAACTTGCTTGTTGCTGACTTTTCTTTCCAAAAGACTTTAAATCCAGAATAAATACCACCAGTCGGTAGGTTCCACGCCACTGATCCATTCACAGCTGAAACTGCACATGCTCCTTTGAGACCAGGGAATTGTTCCACTGTTGGTGGGAAAACTTCGGGGAATGAACAACGAATAATTCTTTGAGATGGGGCAAGACGAATGTCATCTCCGTACCCAATAATTGCTGGAGTGGCCGCAAAGCAGTACTCTTGAGTCCCGTCAGTGACGAGTCCCTTCACATTCTGGGAAGTATAAGTTTTAATTGGAGGAACTACTCCATCCAAAAAAAGTCCATTACAGCGAGGGATGGTAGATCCAGCGATGGGATTGTTACCATTAAACTTAACCATCTCTGTTGGATTGGCCGGATTTACGCAGTAAAATTCCATCTCATTGGCAAAGCCAGAAGTTGCAAGAGGAGCATCAAACTTTAGTTTTACGACATCACTCTCGCTAAACTGTCCAGGAGGTTGAATCGAATTCACACCACTGAAAGGAGCAAGGTTTGGTTGAACTTTAATCGCTTTAACATTAGAAATAATCGCTGCATTCGGATTTGAAGATAAAACTGAACACGAGATATCCTTACACAAAGCGACTTTCACTTGATAAAAGCTACCGTTTTCTAGAAGACTGATTCGGCTCGTGTTGATAGATGGACCCAAAGTAGTGGCCGTAGTATTGAGCACACTTAGAACTGCTTCAGTTAACTTATCGTCGGTATTAGGATCACCTATGCCATCGTACTTTCTATAAAATACACGATACCCATTAAAACTTCCTGAGCCTGCAGGCCACACAACATCAATTTTATCAAAAGCATCACTACCAGTAGTGTTAGCAAGAACGACATTATCTTGTTGGAAGTCAAAAAGACTTCCAGAGGCGTCAGTTTTGATTGAAATAAATTTTGTATTCGACTCGCGGCTCACAGGAATATTCGTCACACCATCATCTTGATAGTTTTTGTACAGACTATTAATCGCTCTGACTTGAACATAATATCGAGTCCCCGAACTTAATCCCGAAACAACAACTGAACTCGGATTACTAAGCGGCGTCGCCCTTGCAGGAGGAGTTGGAACCAACACGACTCTCTTATCCGTACCGAAATAAAGTGGGTTGTTAATATTGGCCGCACCGCCAACGTCACTAATAATAGTAACTTCATAGTTAACAGGATCGTAGGGACCAGCGATGAATGGTCCACCCACCATTTTAGGCACAATCCAGTCAACCAATATGGAACCATTTGTGTTACCGGGCAGAAGTGAAACTTTAATTACTCCACCAAAATCAGTAACCACGTTATCAAAGGTCCGAGCGAAAGCTTCATTCTCTTTTGTAGACACAGCCAAAGTTCTGATATTTTGGGCCGTGATCTTGAACTTGTATTCACGGTTTGCTTGAAGATCTGAGACTGTATAAAGGTATTTTCCACCTTCACCAGTACTAAGTGATTGAGTATCAATCGAAATGGGATTAATTGCACTGTTAACGTAGAGTTTGTAAGCAATATCGCTCCCACCAGAGGTTGCATAAAATTCTAGCTCAACTTTACTATGAGAAATTGCTCGCGCAGTTACAAGTCCAGGAAAGGCAAACGTGGCGGCCGGTACATCTTGTTTTAAAGTATCAGGAGAGGCAGCTTCTTGAACTGTTCCCACGCACCCAGACAAGAGAAAGAAAAAAAGAAAACAACTTATACTTAAGAAGGAACACTTTCTCATGCCTAAATTTTATTACATGTAGAGATCGTAATCAAACGAGTAAGTATTTCCTGTTTGATATCATGAAGTTAAGTACAGAGATTGACTGATTTATATTTCATAATGTGGGACTAAAAAAGTAAATAAACTACAACTATTGAGACTTTAATTTCCATTACTTACAGCCATTAACCTAGTCTTGTAAGCTTCAATATGGCCAATTTTTGAGGCATTTAAATTGTTGATCAGATTTCTCTCAAGTCTGAATCAAAAGTTTTTTCAGGTTCCAGGATTTCAGGAACAAGTTTGACCGTTGCTAAAAACAAGGTGTGAATTGAGTGCTCAATTGTTAATAATTGCTAAAATTGATAAGGCATCCCGCCCCCAATCTCTAGACAAACGTATATATCCTTTGATGTTTCACAAAGACTGATTAGAGATTTACTAGTTAATGGGAAATTTATGGCCCTGAGAGTAAGCAAAACATTGGCCAATAAATCGCATCTCGGTTCCATTAATCACAATCCCTGAGCCATCAGGACAGGCATAGATCACTTTCTTTTCGTGCAGGCGGGTGTATTTTTTGAAGGCCTTATCATAGCGTGCCGAATTCTTAAAATGCGGGAAGAATAAAAAATCCACCAGATTCAATGCACTCAGATTCGTGATGTTGACGATGTTCTCATCGCGGTCAAATTCAGGGTATCCCGCCAGCTCGATATTTTCGGTCATCATAATTCCACCGGCCGAAAGTCCGGTGAGGATGCCACCTTTTTGAACGTAGGCCTTAAGTTGCGGAAGAAGTTTTGCCTTCCTCAGACTGTTCAGGAAGTAAAAAGTATTACCGCCACCCATATGGATAGCATCACTTCTCATCACTTCGTTAAACATGGTTTTATCAAAGGAAACATCGATGGGAAAATGGATGAAGCGGGTGATTTTAAATTTCGAGTAATGACGGACGAAAGCCTTGAACTCCTGCTCAGACAGATAGGAGGACGAAGGAATAAAGGCCACTACTGGATTTTTTTTATTGAGGAGGTTTACGAAAGCTTTATCTAATTGCAGGTTCTCTTTTTCAGTACCGCCGGCGTAGAGAACTAGCTTCATATCCCCTCACGGCACTCACGAACAATCGAATACAGACCCTGCATGATGTTCTTGTGCCGTGAAAGAGTTTCGTTAGAAGTAACGTTCTTATCATCAGGATCCAGATTTTGATAAGACTTGAACTGACGGGCCAGGAAGTATAACTCCTCAGCAGTCAGTTTCGGACGCAGCTTCTGAACTTTCTCTACAATATAAGTGATAGAATCGCCGGTTACCCGATCGTACTTATTAATGACAGATGAACGCATAGTGAGCTCAAGCAGCATTTGACCACGAGTAGAAGTGAAATCCTTTTCAACCGCAGCAATGAGTCCCATATAGCTATTCTGGAAACGTACCATCTGCCGTTTTCTTTGTTCGGTGACTTTGAGATCAGATTTCTTAGCATAAGAAGACTTGATGACTTCCATGAACTCTTTAGGATCAAGCACTCGTTCCTTAGTTGCAATTAACTGAGGAAGTTCACGCATGACATCTCTCATACTGAAAATTGCATCTCTGGTCACACCATCGGCAACACGATAAACGCCACGTTTAGATTTCGAACGTTCAAAGAAACTGAAAGCTTTTCTGAACTTCGCTACCATTGCCGTATTATTTTTGATCAAATGATCTTGGTGAGTTTTTTTGAATCCAATTCTCTTAAGAACGTTCTGATCTTTAGAAACCTGGAAGTTCTCATCAAAGGTTTGAAGAACTATATGTTTTCTAAAGTGACTGAGAGATTTTTTCTTACCAGTCGTCAGGAAATCAGCAATCTGCGCGAAACACTGAACAATGTATCTCGCCTTCTGACGTTGCTCTAAGATGGTTGTTGAGAAACGCTGAATATCGTCATAACGATATTCAGAGTGGAAAAGACCAAACTGACGGATTGATCCGTAGTCGATGATTCCGCCATCCATTAAAATATTATCCCCATCCCAGTCCAACCAGCAGAAGATATACTCATCTTCAAATTTCGCGGCTGTTTCTGAAAAAGTTTTGGCAACCTGACGAGCGAGATAAAAATATTTCTCTTTATCTGACTTAAAGGTGCTTTGCTCCCACTCTTTATTATCAATCTGTCTTTGGATGTAATAATCTGCTACTTGCTTGAGCGTCTCTTTATTTCCTTGCTTTAGATGCCCAAAGAAATGACTTGGACGAAGGAGATTGGCATTAGCGCGAACGTTAATGGAAATGCCTTTATCAAATTCAACAATGCAAAGAACTCTTTCAGTTCTAAAATTGTTCTGTCCTAAAACTTCTGAGAAAAAGAGTGTCTCAAGTCCTTCGGCAACTTCTGAAAGACCACAGCCGTAAGAGATACTTGGGTCTCCAGTCTGATAGAATTTTTTATCGATGTTTGTGGCCGGAGAAAGTTTAGTTCCACCAGTTCCACAACTTGATACATCCCATGTCACGCCATTGTGACGAACGGTTCCGTTCCAGATCGTTCTTCCATCACCTGATGTTCGTCCTGATTTATCAGGATGCTGAAGCTGCAGGTAACGAGTCGCCATGAATGTATGCGGGAGGATTTCTTCTTCAGGAAATTTAATTTTATTGATCACATCGTATTCATTAATGATGACGATACTGAATGTTTCGAGGATTTCTTTTTCGAGTTCAGGATTTAATTGTTCTGGATGACTACGAGGAATGAGACCCATCTCTTTAGCCAGATCAAAATTAAAGAAAGCTACTTTGCCGCCCTTTTTTTGCCGTGCTTTGTACTCTACCCGACCTGCGGGAACCTGAGATTTGAAGGGGTGTTCACCATTGAGGCGAGAAAATGCGGAGTATGAACGTTTGCCGACTTCATCAATCGGACTTTTTTTAATGTTGTTCATCGGCCCTTATCATTCCTTCGATATGTTCCTAAACAAATAACTTCTTAAATTATAGGACCTTTTAACATAGCTTGACAAAAAAAATTGGAGCTAGGCAAAACTGAACTATACCCGATGTCTCTGCTCAAGAAAATCGAGGAACTTTTTGCGATAAATCCCTTTTTCGTGATGAAAAATATCTATATGGCCGCCGCTCGGTAGTTTCCAGAGCCACTTTTGAGGAGAACCGATCTTCTTGTAGATATCTTTGCCGAATTTTTGCGGAATGATGTGATCTTTTTGACCAACAATGACCAAGGTGGGAGTTTTAATTTTATCCAATACTTTGTACGAGCCGAACTTATCTGAAACTAGGACGTAGGCAAGAGGCCCCAGCCAAGCGATAAACCAATGACGAGTCAGCACATCAAACCCAATATTCTGGTATGACGAAAAAGTAGAATCCTGAACAAACACGGCCACATCCTGACGGTACTTAAAATCAACCAGCGCGCGGGCCGAGATGATCCCTCCCAAGCTTTGTCCATAGATGATCAGTTTCTCAGATTCACGATTTGTATAGAGCTCATGCCCCTTCTCCATCGCGGCCAGAGCATCATGATAGATGCCTTCCTGATCAGGCTTGCCCTCAGATTTTCCGTAGCCGCGGTAATCAAAAATAAAAAGGTCGTAACCTTCTTTCGTGAGCCAAACAGTATTAAAAAAATGAGTCGATAAATTCTGGGCATTGCCATGAAAGTGAACCAACGTTCCCTTAGGCTTTTGTAGACCGGAACTAAAAAACCATCCATGCAGCTTGGTGCCATCTTTTGAAGCGAAATAAATATCTTCATACTTCAACTTTATCTGGGCCGGGTCTATATAGTGGGGCTTCATGGGCTGGTAATAAACATGAGAACAGCTACTCAGTAGGCAAAGGACTAAAAGCAAAAATAAGGATTTCATCTTAATCAATTCCTGACGTTCTTAACTTAATCTACAAACTCTAATCTTGGTCTCCCTAGTATGATGACTAAAAAGGAGAATGTCATGAAAACCATTCTGAAATTTAGCTTCTTCCTCGCTAGCCCACTTCTCGCCGTTGTTTACTGGAGAAATGCCATGAAAGATATGGATGGGATGGATGTGAGTTTTAACCTGACTTACGTTGAGTAATCAGTCGACATCAAAGTCGAAGTAGTCGTTAGGATAAGGCTCTGGTTTGAATGAGTAATGCCACCATTCCTGAGCAAAGTTTTTAAATCCTTGAGTCTCCATCAAATCTTTCAGGAGCATACGGTTATACTTTTGATTAGCAGAGATATCGGCGCTGGCGGTATGTGACGCTTCATCAAAAAAATCAAATTCAGTCCCCATATCCACTTCCTTACCCGTCTTTAAATTCACGAGTGTCAGATCAACAGCTGAACCACGAGAGTGGGAAGATCTAGTTGCTATATAACCAAGATCAAAAAGTTCACGACGAGTAAACTTGGGATAAAAGATCGAACGTACTTCTGGGTTTGTTTCAGGCTTCTTCGCCCATTCCTGGAAAAAATTGACGGCCTTAACGGGACGGTAGCCGTCAAAAATTTTCAAGGTATAACCCTTCTTAATGGCTTCCATCTGAACTTTGCATAAAGCATTCGCAGGAGATTTGGCCATGTAAGCATTCTGGGCCAGATAGCCGCGAACAATTTCACCGGTAAAATTATAAGGAGTGGCGTAATTTGAACCGATGATCATATCGGGACAAAGCTGCTTCAAGGAAACAAAATCGGGAGATGCTGCCATTGTCGTACCTATGAAAAATAGTAAGAAGAGATATTTCATGAAAAAATCCTCTCATTAAACGGTGGATCTTTCCAATCAATAAAAGAGCTGAATACCCAGTTGGGCAGTATTAAACCAAACCGATCCACTTTCGTGAGTCGCGAGTTTCAGAACATAGGAGGTAGATTCTGAGGCATGGAAGCGTGATTCCCAATTGATACGAGTGTCTTGATTAGTAAAAAGATGGCTCTTCGAGGTTGTATTCCAAAGATATGACGCCTCTATTCCTGAAAGGAATCTATCAGTGAATTTATAGCGGATGTAAGTTTTGGGACCAAGCCCTAAAAGAAAATTTTCTTCAAAGGCATTATGTAGGGTCATGTCAGCATTGATCAGAACGGCCATCAAAAATTTCTTATGTTTTCCCAGCTCAATACTGTTACCTAATGAACCCATGAAGAATGTCCCAGGGCAATCCATACAACGGATCTGATCTAATTGTTTGGCCCCAACTTCCAGTTCCCATGCCTGAGGCGAAGCCCAGAAATTTTGACCTGGAAGATTTTTTATACTGATGAGGGTGAGCTTTTCAATCTGCAGGCTTTGTTTGTTGTAAGCAAACTCTTTGTGTCTGAATGAAATTTTCCCAATCTCTAGTTGAGCATCTTTTAATGAACCTTTGGGAGGATCTAAAAGATCATGGTGAGAAGCACGAAACTCCAAACGGGTAAATTGACCGTTATGACTTTCATAACCCTGAGAGAGTTCGGCCCTTGTCGGTGAATGACTGATGGCCGGAGAATCATTCGGATTTGTGTTGTTCCCATCATCAGCTGTAATAATCGGATTTTTAGCACGCGCAAAGAGAATATTATTTTTAATCTCTTTGGTTTTTAAATCATCACTCAAAATCTTCGCAGCATTAAAATAATCAAAAGCTTCAAGTGAGACATCCAGAACCTGGGCTGCCTCTTTATCGTTCATTCCAGCAATCAGATTATTAGTCTCGGCCGGTTTTTTAGAAATCCGTTTAGCGTGATCAAGATCTTTTCCAGTCATACCGTCTGACATCCTGATCAGCTTTGAATAAGTGGATTCTCTTTTTCGACCTTCATCAATTAAACCTTCCTGCCTGAGCAATCGAATGGTATCAGCAGGAATCGCAAAAAATGAATACGTATCTGTAAGTCTCTTCTCGGGCATTACCACTTCAATCACACTCAAGAGATGGTATGAGCAATTCTCTTTAAAATAAAAATAATCGAAGTACGTATGGCCCAGTTCCCAGACGTGATCCACCATCTGAAGAATTTGTCCCATATCCATTTTTAAATTATATGACCAGAGATCTCGAAACTCAGAGTTACTGTACTCACGAACCTTGTAGTAATAAGGAATCGAAGTGAAGCGCCCCTTGTGTCCACCAATGAGACCATTCACTGCGTACATGAAAGGATTTGTTCCTATCGACTCCGCAGAATAATTAATCCCATAATCCAACATTTCAGTTTCGTTTTTATCATCGTAGCGACTTAAACGAAGAAAGGTATGACCGAATGCTGAGTTTGGGTTACTCAGGTAGTAAGAAGAAAAAATAATACTGGCGCGACGAGCGGCCAGTTTAGAAAAAAATGAAACGTAAGTTGTACATAGAGAAAGATCCAGCTTCCACTTCATCCCGAGTTCAGAATTGAGCCATTTGTAGCGCAATGGAAATTTACAAACTGGATCACCGTCTTTCACTGTTGTGGCAGAAGAGAAGATTTCAATCGTACGTCTGAGCTCTTTGACAGGATCAGTTTTACCATCCGGATGCAGAAAAAATTCTTTCCCATCAGCTTCAGAGGTATAACCGCTGATCAAATTCTTTTTATAATGAAGGAGTCTTATCCATTTAGTTGAAGAGGCCAATTTGTCATGGGATGAGTCGGTCGCAGAAAATGAGATGAGCGGAAATAGCAGTAGAAAAATTAAGTACATGGGACCCGGCTTTAAAGTTACCAGGTCCCATTATAGAAACTAGATCTGAGTATTACAAGAAGAAGCAGCAACATTGTTAATGTTGTGAGTGATCTCAGTAGAAGAAGCAGAAGCCGTTGTGAAGATTGAAGAATAATTAGACTTCAATGCTTGACCGAACTCTCCAGAGTTATTACAGCCGTAAACTTTAGAAAGACCAACAATTGTCTCACCGTTACCACGTGCAATATCGTTAGCAAGAGCTACTTTATTTGCTTCAACGAAAGCTTCAGCTTGACCAACTTTCAAAGGAGCTGGCGAATCACAGTTCGAAGTACCAAGAGTGATACCGAAAGTTTGTGCCCCAGATGTTCCGTTTGTAGTAGCAGCAAGAACTTGTTTCCACCAAGTCTGGTCACCTTCAAAAATCAATGAACCAAGACCACAACCTGCAGAACCATACTTAGCAGCAAAAGCTGATGACGTCATAAGAGCAAGAGTAACAACAACGATTAATTTTTTCACTTAACACTCCATAGTTAAAGTAGACACGATACTGCTCTATCTTAAGCTGTTCAGAATTTAGTTCAACTATAAAAATCCATAAGACATATCATGTCCGATCGATTACGTCGGCTAAAGAGAAGTGCGCTGTGCAGGATTTAGTTGTGTTCGTCGGAAGTGAAGTGATGGATGGTGAGATAAGTCAGTCGCAAACGTTTTTCGATCGTTTCATCGAGCATGAGAAGAAAGTCTTCGAGCTCCTGCGAAAAGCCGATATCACAAACAAATTTGTCGGCTTCGACTTCGGCCATCAGAGGATCTTGTTTATCGCCTTCCATTTCGTAAAGGACGAAGGCCAACTCGTGCGCCAGATATGCGACTGAACATTTATTAGAACTCTGAATGAGTTTTTGAAATTCAGGGAAGACAACGATCGAGTTACTCAGAGGAGTGCCGACATTCTTGCGCTCTTTCATGTCCTGACTCTTAATGAAGGTCACAGGATACTTCGTCATTAAAGCATTTAGTACACCGGCAGGAAGATGAGAAAACAAACGTTCAATGCTCGCCTTAGCATTAGGATTTGAAAGCCACAGATGTTCAGGTTGAGAAAAGAAAAATTCAGAAAAATCATGACGAAGCTTAGCTTTGTTATATTTTTCTTTATTAAAAAATTTCTGAATTAAATTCATCATTGGAGATACCTCACACTTCTCTTCGAGAGAATGGTACCGCAGCTTAAGTAGAATCTAGAATTTATTTACTGGAAAGGTTGGTCGTCTGAGTCGGCAGATATGTTAATCGTGCCTTGGTACTTCTCACCAATTTCAGTGAGTAAATCACTTGGAATTTGAGAAGCCCGATACTTTTTGCCGTTAGTGGTTCTGATCCAGAATCCATTCAATAACTTATCAGGACGAGCAATGCGAATAGGCTTAATCGAAATGATATGATCAACATTAAAAAGAACCTCGACTTCTTCCTGTTCTTGACTAGAACCGGCCTTAATATCGAGGATCATAAATTTTTTAAACTTCATGGGAGACTCCTTAATTCAATGGGGTTATTTTATAGTGGATTAGAGGGCTTGGGTTAAGAGGTCTTAAAACTTGAAAAATTTACAGGAAAAAGCGGAAGAGAGTTGGCAGTTTAGTGCGAAAACGTCTCAAACCGGCATTCTCAATACAGGCAACAACCCCAAAGAAGCCTTTCTGCTCCTCCACGGTCTCAGCGAGAGAGGCAGACGCATCTATCGGAAACTCTACTCCGCCCTACCCGAAGGCTGTATCGTGATGGCCCCTAACGCTCCCTTTCCTATGCCACGAGTGAAAGAAGATAAAATGTACATGGGCCATGCCTGGTATATCTACGATGGAATACAACAAAAATATGTCATCGATAAAACTTGGGCGATCAACTGCCTCAAAGAGATTGTTAAAATCTCTAATCCGAACAAACTCCCTCTTACTATCATTGGCTTTTCTCAGGGTGGATACTTGGGCTGGGAAGCGGGTCTGCAGATTCCAGAAACAAAACTCATGATAGGTCTTGGCTGCGAATTCCGCGCGGGCCTTTTTAAAACTACCCCCGCGTTTCCCCTCGTGGCCATTCATGGCAGCGATGATCCAGTTATTAGAGTAGAAAAAGCTCATGCCGAAGTTCTGGCACTCAGAGATAAAGATATTCACTGTGACTGGCACCAAATCGAAGGCACCACTCACGAAATCAGCACTGGTGTAGTTAACCAAGTGAAGGAAGTTTTAAAGCAATATGGAAACTGAAGTTTATAAAGGTCAGATCATCCAGGTTACCGAAGAGAAAATTGGAGACACCGTTTGGGAGCGTGCTTATGTTCCGAATGGTGTGATTATTTTTCCGATCACTGATGAGGGAAAAATTCTCATGATCATGGAGAGGCGCCCTCATGAAAATCCTCCGGTAAGACTCAAACCTGTTTCTGGAATTCTGGAGACGAAGTACGGAGGACCTGAAGAAAATGCTCAGCGAGAGATGCAAGAAGAGATCGGATTTAAGGCCACCAAAATGGAAGAGTTCATGACCCTCAAAGGCAGTGGAACTCTCAACAGCACTCAACACTACTTCAAGGCCTCAGGTTTGATCGTTTCAAAACTTCCGAACCCAGATGGAGAGGATGTTATCCTCGAGATCGTGGGTTTCACGCCGGATGAGCTACTTGCCAAGTTTATGCGGGACGAAATTAAGTGGTCTCACTCGACCCTCGGCTTTTTTCGCCTGTTTCATCAGCTAAAGAACAGCTAAATCCTTAGAATTGCGTTGCCCGCTCCAAACTTTACATTATCAATGAATACATTTGTTAGATGAACCGAACAGATGTATAATAAGGGTATAAGGATACGCACTATGTACGTTTGTATTTGCAGAGGCATCACAGAAAAACAAATCCAGGAAGCGGTTACATCTCGTAGCTCGAACAATCCTAAAGAAATACTCAAAGCGCTGGGTGTTGGATCTGATTGTGGTACCTGCGTTGAAGATGCTGTGAAGACTCTCATCGAACAAAATGCTCGTAGTCCCTTCGAAATGAAAGATGGTTCAAACAATACTTAGGTTAGTTGAACTGTTTTGCTTCTTCATTCTCCCTATTTTACAATGTCATTAATACAGCTTTCACAGAAGGTGACTTATGAAAGGTTCTCCCGCAATTATCGACGCTCTTAACTCTGTTCTTACCAAAGAACTCACTGCGATTAATCAGTATTTCCTTCACTCGCGTATGCTCCAAAACTGGGGTCTTGAGAAGATTGGAAAACTTGAATACGCGGCCTCAATCGATGAAATGAAGCATGCAGATTTGGTGATCAAAAGAATTCTCTTCTTAGAGGGTCTTCCTAACGTTCAAAAAATTAATAAGATTCGTGTCGGCCAAGATATCTCTGAAGTCATTGCTGCCGATCTCGAAGTTGAATACGAAGCCGTTCCTCATCTCAAAATTTGCATTCAAACAGCAGAAGCTGAGCGTGATTATGCTTCTCGCGATCTTTTTCTTGAAATTCTCAAATCAGAAGAGCATCACGTGGACTGGTTGGAAACTCAAAGAGACTTAATTAAATCTGTGGGTGTTCAGAATTACATGCAGTCGCAAATTGATCCGGATAAGGGTGCAGACTAAGCCGATTTCTTTCTCGTAATTTCTATTCTCATCCCGTGATAAAATAGCGGGGTGAGATTTTCTTTAATAATCCTCATTCTTCTCAACTCAAGCTTTCGGCTTTAAAACTTGTTATTTCGGACACTTACGCATCCCGTTACAACATGAACACTTCTACCATTTTTGTGGTATTATTGTAACATGAATAAAACAGATCAAAAGAAAGCCTCATCTAAAATAAGAAAAGAAAAAGTAATGGACCTGTCTGAACTGATAGAGCTTTACGGTAATCGGATGGAAGTATCTAGAAAGGCTGGCGAGGGAATACTTCAGGCGCTTGGGAACGGTTTTTATGCGGTTCCAGGGCTGGATCCATTTCTTGCAGCACTGATGATTGTAGCCAAGTACTACCCTCAACTTGTCATTTCAAATCGGACCGCCCTTTTTATTTATGGCCTTGCACAGGATTATATTGAAAGACTCGATGTTGATATCGAGCGCGAAAAATCTCTTCGCAATAAAATGCTCAATGTCCATCGAGTGGATATTAAAAGACTTATTGGTATTACCAAAATGTCTCATCATGGAATTGTCATAAAAATTTATGATATTGAACGGACACTTGCAGAAGCCTATAAACTAGATCCCGCTGGGCCAGATTTTTATAAGGCTCTTAAAAGATACATCAAGAAAGGGAGCATAAAGGCAGATCGCATTGCCAATTATGATAAAACTCTAAAGACCAAAGTTTTGATCCATCTTCAACAGGAATTGGCCAATGACTAAAAAGCCTAATTTATTGGCGCTGGCAAAGAAGTGGGCAGTTAAAAATAAACTCAAAGGACCTCAAGCTTTCTTACGATACATGATGTTTCATTTCGTCGAAAAATTAAGTGAAACCTCAGATGACTTCGTTTTTAAGGGAGGAAATCTTTTGTGGGTTTATATCGCGACTCCCAGAGCAACGATCGATCTCGATTTTGTCACACTGAAGAGCAAGTCCGATGAAACGGTTAGGTCTATACTGGAAGAAGCATGTGCTCGTTCAGAAGATATAAAGTTTAAGCTTGTTCGTTACAAATCGAAAATCCAGCAGGACAAGACCGGCGCAAATGTTGTCATTGAGTACCAAACAGATCAAGGTGCCAAAAATCAATTTGAAATAGATATCGTTTTTGCTATCGAGACGGATACTTTAGAAATCTTTTCTCCCGTTAACGAAGAAAAGACGATTTTATCAGCTTCTATTGAGAACATCGTCGCAGACAAACTGGCAGCTTGTCATCGTTTCGCGGCTGGAAACACTAGGATGAAAGATTATGATGATCTCTGGCGGTTGAGTCGGAGTGAGATTAATATTGATGCCAAAATACTTAGGTCAATTGCACGTATTCGAAAAATTCCTTTGGGCCTTGAAGCTCATTGGATAGGTCACGATTTAGAAAGAATGTGGAAGAGTCATCGAAAACGTTATCAAGATTTGCCAGACATTCTTGAGGTCGTATTTAATGAAGTGAACTTGTGGCTAGGTAAGATAAAATGAGGATGGATTGATGAAAGATTTTTTAAAGAGATGGCTAAAACCGATTCTCGTTCGAACCACTAGAGAGCTATTCGAAAAAGCCGTAAAGAAAATAGAAAAGAAGGGTCCAAAGAATACGGATATTGCAGACGAGAACAAATCACATCCCTGGCGACAATGTCCAATTGGCGAGCATTTGGTCGTTACTCATCAAATGAAAGTTCCGATCAGTATTAAAAATCCAGATGGCTTCACCAGTCGAAAAGAGCATTGTGCATTAAATCCAAGAAGAAATAAGAAGGTCATCTCTGACTATCTTGGACCAGATGAAATAGATTATATTGCTACAAAATATTTTGGGACTTTAAAGGGACCTCCAACGGAAGATAATCTCGGTTTTGAAGATGGAAACAAATACGATCATTTCATCCGCGGCTGGACTAAGTACTGGAATGACATATTCAAACCGACCGTACCACTCGATCCAAATCTAGTGAAGGCTTTGATAGGATCGGAATCGAGTTTCAATGCTAATCCCGAAGCACAAAATGCAGGAACGGCTGGGAAGGCTCGAGGTTTGATTCAATTGACTGATCAGGCAGTTACAGCCCTTTCCATACCCAACAATGAAATAAAAGATTATTACGTTAAAATTTCTCGAGAAGACACGGCGAACCCAAATAGAAGCATTGCTGCCGGTATTAGATGGCTATTTCATAAAAAGAGATTGGCATCAGGTAAGCTCAAAAGGGAAGCAACTTGGGAAGAGGGAATTGTCGAATACAAAGCATACTCGAAAGAAATGATCGCAGGAAAACACATGAATGAGAAAGGCATGATTGTTATATATGATTTATTTAAGAGACTTCAAAAATGAAATTTCTCGCTTGTTTCACTATGTTCCTCTCTATGAATCTTATTTTTTCTTCTTTTTCCAATGCCAATGAAAACGGTATTTGGATAAAAAGTACTTATTTCAGAGGCCATGATCCAGTTAGTAAAAAGAGTCTTACATTAAAGGATGTCGAAGATCTCGCTCTCAGATTAAAGACGAATAAGATAAAATACGCTTACATTTTCTCTGGACCATATGAAAACGATGGACATTTACCAGCATATGCTTTTTCGCTAAAGGCAAAAGAGAGTATTTCGATTTTAAAAAGAATATATCCCGAAATAAAAATACTTGCTTGGATTGGTGGTGTTCAAAATAAAACTATTCATTTGGAACGGGCCAATTGGGTTAAGAATGCAATTGCGGATACGACAAAGCTGATTAGCTTAATGCCTTTAGATGGTGTTCATCTGGACCTTGAATATGTTCTTTATAAAGATAATACCTTTAATAAGAAAAAGTTGAATGTAAATGACTACGGGGCGTATTGGGTAAAATTTCATAAACAACTAAGACTTACTTTGCCGAAAGCGTTTATCTCAAGTGTCGTCGTATCGACAGCTTCTGGCACGAAACCTTGGAAACATAAACATACATTGAATGAAATAAAAGAGCTCTCAACTGTTGTAGATCAATTATCATTTATGTTTTACGAAACAAGCTTGATGGAAATTAGGGCTTATGAGCGGTCATTAAGAGAGCAAATTCAACAGATAAAAGATCTCAAAAACTCCTTATCAAATCGCTCAAAATATCTCATCGGACTAGGTGTTTTCAAAGAAGAGAAAAAATTGTACAGCTATCGAGATTTAGGCTTTAAGAATCTTCCTTTGATTTTAAACCTTCTGCAAGCGATTGGTCAAAAGAACCCTGCCATTGATGGTATTGCAGTATATTGTGATTGGATGATGACTGATCTTGAATGGAATCAACTTAGGGATCATTTAAAATAGCACATGTTTTAAGGACTGAGGCGTGGTCCCCGTGCTCCCAGGCGATAAACTAAACTGAATTTACTTTTCATTTCTTCCCATGTTTGATACATCAAACACATTATCTATTACTTGGAGAAACAATGAAATTCGCACTCATTCTTGGTCTTATGCTTTCGACCTCAGCTTTTGCTCGTCAATATATTCAATGTTCAACAACAGCTGGCTCATCTGACGTTATGGTTGTTAATCTTCAAGATGAAGGCAAACAAAGCACACTCTTCCTTTCATCGGGAATGCAAAATTCTGATGACGAAAGACTTCTTGTGAACATCGACTTCGATAAAGTTGATGGCAATCAAACGATCTTCAAAGTTGTTGGAGAAGTTGGAAGCGGAAGTGTAGCTGTTCCTACTGAAGTTCTTGGTAAGTATTCAAACTTCTTTATCGTTGAATTGAATTTTGCTGACTATTCTTATCCGTACTCATGTTTCTCTGCCATCTATAATGAATAAGAAGAATATTTATTATTCTTCTTTTCTGACACTCGTATCTCTTTGGTGGGGATGGATGGTTCTCGTCGATTTTTATGTCGTCCCTACAGTTTTTAAAACGATCGATGATTTTTTCAACGCTGGGGAATTGGGTATTGCCCTTTTCTCCAGACTTAATGCCCTGGAACTGATCGTGAGCACTCTACTCATTGTTGTCACGGGCCTCAAACTTAAACAGTCCAAGCAGGTTCTCTCCCACTTTATTCTCGCCATCATCGGGTTTAGTATCGTGATGTACTACTTTGCTTACCTCACTCCAAAACTCATTGTTTTAACTGATCTGTGGAAAGCAGCTGAGAAAATGGGAGTCACGGGGCTCGGAAATATTCCGGATATCCAGCAAGAACACCAGTTTTTTCACAAACTCTACATCCGCATCGACTCCGTTAAGCTGATCATTCTTACAATCCTTCTTGGCTTAGGGATTATAAAACAAGATAAATGGGCATGAGAAAACTCGCACCGGTCCCCTATGGGTCGCTCTTTTTTGCGCCGATGGAAGGGATCACCGATGAATCTTTTCGAAAGACAATTCTAAAGCTCTATCCGGAGTGGGATTATCTTGCGACTGATTTTCTTCGTGTACCTTCAGCGGGTCACTACCCCATGAAGCATCTTATCCGACATATGGGACAAGAACTTTTTGAGATCCCTTGGATTCAAGATAAAACTCAGTATCAAATTCTCACCGCCCACAAATCTTTCACGGTTGATCTTGTTAAACAGGTCAATGATCTCGGCATTCCGTGGCTGGACGTGAATCTGGGTTGCCCTTCAAACACTGTTACTAAAAATCGTGGAGGCTCGTTTCTCTTAACCGATCTTCCCGCTCTTGGCACACTTATGACAAACATTCGTAACAACTATACGGGCCGCCTCACTGCAAAGGTTCGTATAGGTTATGAACACACCAATGAATTTGAAGACAGCATCCGCCTGCTCAATGATGTCGGTGTCGAGATGATTACAGTCCACGGGAGAACGAAGGCGATGATGTATAAAGAGCCTGCTCGATGGGAATTTATTAAGCGAGCAGTTGAGATTTCTCAGGTTCCCATCATTGGTAATGGCGATGTTTGGGCAACTGTTGATGTAGACCGCATGCTCAAAGAAACCGGCTGTCATGGAGTCATGGCCGCTCGTGGTGCTCTCAAGTCCCCATGGATGGCGCAGGATTATAAACGTGGAGATCTAGGCGATGAAAACCGCTTAGCGAAAATAAAGACATTTTTGGTGGAATATCGAACCTTACTTGAATCGGAAAATGTCTCAATCCGCGGACTTTTGAAACAAAGTAAATCAGTCTCACGTCATATGCTTGAAGGCGCACCCAATGGTGAAGTCTTACGCCGAAAACTGCTTCTCTCTCAAACTGTGCCTGAATTTTATGAAGTGATTGAAGGTCTTTAGAAATTTTTCATCGCAAAATCAACCCGCTCTTTTGCAGACAAATTCTTGGAAATTTCCGGAGTAATTCTTTCTAATCGCGGTACCAAACCTGCCAGATTGGCGATCTGAATAGCAAGTCCCGGACGAGCATTGAGTTCCAAGAGAATTGGCCCCTGATCAGGCGTTAAAACAATATCAGCACCTAAGTATCCAAGCTCAACCATGTCGTAACATTGAGAAGCGAGCTCCAGAATTTCACGCCAGAAAGGAAGTTTGAGACCCATGAGTTCGTGACCAGTATCAGGGTGATACTTGATGACCTGATTTCTTATCACTGCATTATTAGCGGCACCATCTTTCAGATTCAAACCCACTCCAATTGCACCCTGATGAAGATTAGCTCTCCCATCAGAAGATTTGGTCGGAAGTCGGACCATACTCATCACTGGATAACCTTCGTAAACAATCACGCGGATATCGGGAATCCCACCGTAGGAATATTTCTCAAAAATAGGATGCTTATCAATTTTCGCCTGAATGATGGCCGTATCTGAGTGACCCGTGAGTGAATAAAGACCTGAAAGAATCCCAGAGATATGGTGCTTAACTTCGTCCACATCCATGAGCTTATCGTTTGAGCGGCGGTAGAAGTACTGAACCTCTTCGCCTTTCATCTCAGTCACGATCTCTTTAATAACAATGATTCCGTTTCCTTGTGAACCATTGGCGGGCTTAATCACAAACGAAGAATAATTTTTGAGTTTTCCCTGAAGATTTTTGAGCGTTCCGTAGTTTTTAATAACCATGTAGTTCTCTGGCATGGCAATCCCCCAGGCCTCCGCGCGTTCAGCAGTAAGAACCTTATTGTCCACCAGAGGATAAAACTTACGTTTGTTATGTCTTAGAATGTAGCGTCCCACACGATTATTAATTCCAAGAATGCCCATTTCACCAAGCTCTTTGAAAATCATGACGGGGTTGACTCCAGTTTTTTCTTCTGACGAACAAGGTCTCTAAAGCGGATAAATTCTGAAATTCTATATCCCTTATACTTACCAATAAGAATCTGTAGGCCAATAACTGAAAAGATAAGCTCAGGATTAGTGAACATAAACATTTCAAGAGCAGAAATTGTATACAGACTATAACCAAGAATAGAAATAACAAGTGTTCCGGTAAGAGTCTTAAGTGTATTTACTAAACCTTCTTCAGCAAGAAGAACTGAAAGGCGTTCGATATTAGTGGTCACAATGACGATCGGAAAAAAAGCTAAATGCTGCTGTGTAATTGGCATGATGTCCTGGCCAAAAAGGCAGTAACAAATCATAAGAACAATAACCATAATAAGAATAATCGACATTCTTGGAACAGCAAGAAGATGAAATTTATCCAGAACGTATCTTTGTCCAATTCCTATCGCGACAACGATGAGAAAGAACCCCATCCCGAATCCAAACGAAGTTTCTCTGAAAAACAAGGTCAAAAGAATCGGAGTAAATATACCAAAGGTTGGAATTCCAATGATGTTACGGGCGAGTGACAGTACAAGAGTTCCAAGAGGAATCAAGAGAATCGTCGTAAACATTGTTTGGAGTGGAAGCGGCAAACGGTAGAGACTAAATTTTGCAAAAACCGAGTCGCTCTTTACGATTTCTTTTTTAAACTCAGTACGGTTGTACTTATTAATACGGGCGCGTTCCGCTTGTATAGAGTAAGAGACATTTTTCTTAGAGATTATTTTTTCAACTTCGTCATAGTTACGATAAAGAACGAGATAGTTCCTTGGTCGTTCACCAAAGAAGCCTCGATTGGTATCAATCGGAATCCATTTGTTTGTGAGAAAAACTTCATTCGCAAACGTGAAGCGAAGCTTCGATTTTTTTTCTGAGTTTTTCAACTCTGGCATTTTAACCATCACCACAATTCTTGATGGAACTTTGCGACGACGAGCCATGATATTGAAAAGTTTGGCCTTGATTAAAGGGGAACCTTTACCTGAGCCTAAAGTTTCATGAATAGTTTTGATACTGGTGTTGCGTTGAATTTCTTCTTCAACATAGTAATAAATCTTACGAACAACGGAAGTTTTATCCTCGCTACCCTCTAAAATCGCGCTCTCTAGAAGAGCAATCGCATCTTCATCTTCTTGCAATAGTTTCGGAACCTTTAGGTATTTTTCAAGACCCTTAGGATAGGAATCAGTGTAGTCCTTGGGAATATTTTTATATTCAAGCGGCTGAACATCAATACGAGAAGAGTAACTCACTCGTTGCTTGATAGCATCTTTCGAGGTCCAAGTGGCAAGTGTTGAATCAGAACTTGAGTCTAGAAAGACTTCAAAACTTTTTGAGCGGATTTTTTCGTCAGTTACTTTAATTCCTGGGCCGGACTTAGGAATGGGGAAAGAAAAGCTATTAAACTCTCCCTTCGGTTTTACAGATAAATGGAAATTCCAAACATCATCCACCATTTGTGGAATGAGCGAGAGATTTAAAAACTGGGATTTATAAAACAGAACTCCAACTGGCGCCAGTAGGAGAAATACGGTGATAGCAACAATCAGTTTCTTCATTAATTAATCACCCAGAACGTGTGAGCGGGCCACATCAACAATAAACCGACCAAGGAGCAGGTTTCTTCCGACCAAAAACTTGTAGTCCATTTTAGAACGGTCGTTTAAGTTGATGAGAACCTCACGTTCGATATTTCCAATTTTTACTTTTTCTTTAATCACGTAACGACGAGAAACAAATCCAGATGTGTTAGAAACACGCTGAATGGTATCGACCTTGCGGACAACCTCAACGATTTTATTTTCGGAATCGAAGGTTTGAAATTTCACAAAGAGTTCACCTCTTTGATCTACTTCTTCAATATTCACAGCATGCATGGAAGTTGTTTTAGCACCGCTGTCGATACGAGCTTTGTGTTTGATTTTAACATCAGGAAGTTCAACCCACTCAACTCTTCCGATCAGAATTTTTTCTTTCAGAAGTTGTGCGAATACAGGCGAACTGTTGAGTCCGAAACATAATAGAAGAAAGAGAGCTATCGCTTTCAATTTAAAGACCTTTGGGAGGTATCACTAGACTCTCATCATAATATAAAGCCCCTTCCGTCGGCAATAGGGCATAGATTGCTAAGTATCCAATTTCATGGATTTTTAGTCGATTATATCAACTTGTGGACCCGACTTCCCGATAAGTCACACAGACCGACAAAGGGGATAAAAATGACTTTTAGTTTTAGTGGCTTTGTAAAATTCAGTTTTGCCGTAGTTTTCTTCAGCTTTTTGGCGGTGCACTTTACTCATATGAAGATGACTCCACAGAGTCGTGAGATCGCAAGTTCACAAGTCAAAGTAACGCCGTGGTACGACGCTAGTTTTAAAATCTAACGAAGTAGAAGTTTTAATAGGCCTAGTTTGCCTTCATAGGGTGGATATCGGAGCGGGATGTCCACCATCGTGCCCTGGCTATAGACTGACTTGTAGTGAGTGAATGTATCAAAGCTTTTCTGCCCGTGATAACTCCCGATCCCACTCGTCCCTACTCCCCCAAATGGTAAATTCGGATTCGCTAAATGAATGACGGTATCGTTCACACAACCTCCGCCAAACGGAACTTTTGAGATAATATCTTTGGTTTTTTGCGTACTTTCAGAGAACACATAGAAGGCCAGAGGTTTAGGCCGAGCCAGGATATTCTCGATGGCCTCATCCAAACTCTCGTAAGGAATAATCGGAAGAAGAGGCCCAAAGATTTCATCATCCATAATTTTGTCTGACCATGACACATTCTTCATAACTGTAGGATCGATAAAGTTTTCTTCGCGGTTCATATTACCACCGAAGGCAACTTTATCAGTAATGATCAAATCCTTCAGGCGATCAAAATGTTTTTGATTCACGATACGGGGATAATCCACGGATTTTGAAGCATCCTGAGTATAAAAAACTTTTAAATGGTGCTGCATGCGCTCGATGAATTGGTCCTGAAGTTTTTTTGGAACCAGAACATAATCAGGGGCAACACACGTTTGACCGGCATTAAGGAATTTCCCCCAAGCACAGCGTTTAGCTGCGATATCAATATTGGCACTCTCTTCAATCAGACAAGGACTTTTCCCGCCAAGCTCAAGAGTCACAGGAGTCAGATGTTCAGCTGCGGCCTTCATCATGATTTTTCCAACACTGGTAGACCCGGTGAAGAAGATATAATCAAAACGCTGCTTCAGAAGTTCCTGAGTTTCTTCAAGCCCTCCTTCAACCACCCGAACTTCATCCATGCCAAAAATAGATTCAACCAGCTTTTTAATCATTCGAGATGTGTGAGGAGCAAATTCTGAGGGCTTCACGACCACTCTATTTCCTGCCGCAATCGCTCCAATAAAAGGCGAAAGGCACAACTGAAAAGGATAATTCCAAGGAGAGATAATCATCACTACGCCGTAAGGCTCAGGATGGATGTAGCTTTTTCCAGGAAAAAGAGTTAGTGGTGTTTTAACTTTTTTAATTTTCGCCCAGCTTTCAAGACTTTTAAGAATAAAACCTATCTCTTCTAAGATAAAACCCACTTCCGTCACGTAAGATTCAAAAGATGATTTCCCAAGATCGTTTTTCAGCGCCTGGTGAATATCATTTTGATTACCAGAGATAAGCTTACGCAAGGCCTGAAGTTTTTCTTTTCGCACGCTCACAGGAATGTGACCGTTTTTATGAATAGAACTACGAAGGCCGGAAGCAATAGTTGAAAGGGTCATGGCTATCTCTCAATTTTTAAGTATTTGACATAATTTCTAATCATCGAAGACTTACGAAAATTTTTCAGTTCGGGGTACTGAACTACGAATGAGCTTTCATACATCATAGGAATCCAAGGAAGATCCTGGAAAACGACCTCTTCCATTTCATGAAAGATTTTATCCTTTGTATCCACGTTGGAAGTTTCCTTTAAGGTAAAGTACAGAGCATCCACTTTAGGATTGGAATATCCGGACTTATTAACACCAGGAAAATTCGTCGAAACAAGGAGCTGAAGAATATTTTCTCCATCGGGATAATCAAAAAGCCAGTTATCAGTGAAGAACATCAGCTCCCCAGCCCGGCCCTTCTTAATAAACTCTGCAAAAGTTAAAATCTCAATTTCAACTCGCAGGCCAATATCTTCCAGACATTTTTTTACAAAATCAGCTTCCAGAAGATTGATACCTTGATTGCCTCGAGTCGAATACTTGATCACAGGAACTTTTGAAGGATCACTAAAACCAGCAAGTTTTAAATACTCTTTTGCCAAAGCTGGATCATATTTAAAACGAAAGTCCTTGGCGGGTAAGTAACCCGAGATTCCAGGAACTAGAATTGAGTTGGCCCGAAGATTCGTATTCTGAGAGAGAACCTGAATATATTTTGAGTAATCAATGGCGTAAGCTATCGCCTGACGCAGATGCAGATTTTTTCCTAGAAGCGGATGGCGCATATTAAAGGCCAGCCACCGGTTAGCGAGAATGGGAAAATGCTTTAAAATTACATCATTTTTTTTGAGTTCAGAACTTAAATCCCCTTTCTCATCATAGAGCTTAGGGATAAAAGTTTTAGGCACGGTTAAAAGATCGATCTCGTTCCGAAGGAACATATCCCATCTCTCGCTTTCCTGGGAGGAAACATAGAATCGAATTTTATCAATAAAGGGAATGCGCTCTTTAGATGAATCAAGAAGATTCTGGACGTTGGCATAGCGGTCACCTGAACTAGGATAGTAATCCAGACGGTAATCAATAAACTTAACCATCTCAACATACTGACCGTTATAGCCCTTGAAAACATAAGGACCTGTTCCCACCATAACTTTTTCCATGTCATTTGCCTGAAACTTCAAAAGTTCCCAAGGTACCGGTGACATAAAGTTCAGACCCAGATAATAAATCATATTGGGTTCTGCTTTCTTCAACGTAATTTTAAGATTGTAATTATCAAACGCTTCAACACCCTCAAGTGGAGTTGATTCAATTTTTGACCAGTCATCATTTATTTTTTCAGAGTATTCATCAAATCCAATGACCAGACCGGCAAACAAACTCTGACCCGGGCTCTTCAGCGACTTCATGGCCAGACGTTTTATCGCGACAACAAAATCATCGGCACGAAGCTCACGAGCAGCATTATTGAAGGCCGGATGCGGATGATAATAAACACCTTTAAGAAGTTTAATTTTATAAACTGTGCCTTTGTTTTCAATTTGTGGAAGACCATCGGCAACGAGCGGTTGAATTTCATAAGGACGTTTTAAGTAATGGTACTGATAAAGTGGCTCAAGCACTTGGGCACTCATCACGAGTAGATCATCACTATAAACTTTCGCCGGATCTAAACTCTCTACAGGATTATCCAGGGCAAGTCTCAAGGTGGTGGGCTCTCCCATTTTGAGATTTAATTTCTTCCAGCTAGAGAAAGTGGCGAAAATAAGTCCCACAAAAAGCAGAGTAAAGAAGATGGTTCGTTTTAACATAATTTTATCTTTATCGATTTGATGAGATCAAAGAAAGAATCTTTCTTCACACCGGTTACTAATTCTGCCATCTCTTGTCCAGAACGGAAGCCTAAACCCATTCCATGCCCACTGAAGCCGCCTAACATGTAAGCATCTACAGGGGCTTCAATTTTAGAAATTATAGGTAGTTCATGTTCAGTGAAGCCCATGATCCCAGACCAACGATGAATCACTTTATATTTTAAGTGAAGCTGGGTTTTAAGATAATCCTCAAGTCCCGCTTGAATCTTGATGGAAAGTTTTTCAAAATCTCCCACTTCATTTTCAGCATCAAGCAAACGTTTACCACCAATGACGAGAACTTTCTCATCAACTTTTCTCCAATAGACTCTCTCGGGAGTGTCATAATAGAGACCTGGGCAATCGAGTTCATCTTCCAGTTCGACTGCTAACATCTGAGCACGCTGAGGGGTGATAAGAGATTTAAAGACCGAATCAAACTCAGGAAAGTATCCATTGAGAGCAAGAACAACTTGCTTGGCCTTGATGGTATTCACTTCAGTTTTGATTCCTTCTTCTGTCATCTGAAAGCCTGAGAGATTTTCAATAATCTGAATTTTTCTTGAAGTAAGAAGTTTTTTTAGGGAATCCATTAACTGCCATGGATTAATTTTATACTCCGGAGCATTTTCAAAACTTCCAAAGTACTTTGATTTTAAACCTGGAGAAAGTTTAGAATCATTTTTCCAATTAAATTCAAATGAGGCTGGATCAAAAGCCGGATTCTGCCAGTTTTTAAAATAGGTTTCATTTTGAAAGAGAGTCATGGAAGAGGTTCGCTCAAATTTAATTTCAGGAGATGATTTTAAAATATTCTGATGAACAAGCTCCAGCGACTCTGATGCAAACTTGTAAATATTAAGTGCTGTCTCATTTCCCCATTTCTCGGTTAGACCTTTATAAAAAGAAGCACTCCCCTTTGTCAGAAATCCTGCATTACGGCCCGAAGCACTTCGACCACACTGACCGCGATCAATCACTGTAATTTTAAGATCCGGACGATATTCAGAAATCCAGTAGGCCGTTGATAGACCCGCGTATCCACCACCGACAACAACAATATCTGTTGTCACGTCTTGACTGGTGAAAGAATGGGGTCTGGCCCAATGAGAGATGGTCATTTCAAATCCTCAAAAAACGAAACATGAGTTCATATTCCCATGTATCAAAACGCGATTTCATTTTATGTTTTCTTTTGAATTCGTACGCAGTGACAGGAGACATGAGCGAGTCAATTTCCTGAGTGGTAAATCCAAAAGACGATATAACAAGTCTATCATCATTCTGAAAAGAGATCAGCAAAGTTGAGAGAGCGAGAACCTCTTTTCTCAACGGTGCCAATACCTGAGTAGACTGTGGGTCAATCGCTCCGTAAACCGCCAGAGCAAGATCAACCACGATGATTGAGAGTTTCTGTAGATCTTTGATGTCATCACCGTCGGATTCAACAATCCCATAATCAATAATCAAGTGCTGCACCGGGCTTTTGGCACCTCCGGTCAGAGGGAAGAGGTATCGATCTTGGGCATTAAAAAAAAAGGACTCACCTTCATCCAAATTCTGATAAAGCGAAGTCACTTTCCCATAAGGAATAAGTCCATCTGTAACAAAAAAATAGACAAAGAGATCGTCGTTAAAATAATCATCTGATTCCTCTTTCACGAAGAGCTTCACTACCTGCAAAGAGACCGGAAGATTGAGCTCCGAAGTTCTCTCAGGTTTGGATTTAAGCCATTCATCAAACCGATCATCAGGTGGAAGTGGCCAGTTCTTTTTTTGATCAATCAACGTTTCAAATTCGGTCAACGATTTTTGCGAAAGAGAAGAATTCTCAAGCACTCTCACGACCGCTTGGAGTTCGGGTTTCAGGACGTAAACAGGGGCTTTGTGAACAAAAGGAAGGGCTTCGATAAAAAGTGGAATCAAGAGAGAAAATGTATTCATAGAGTTCTCCTTATACGAGGAGAACTCTAATCACTTTAGAAATTGAAATGAAAGTTAAGAAGCTTTTTTGATACTTTTTAATTCAGGATAGAACTCTTCACCATACTCACTTTTGTATTTTAAAAAAAGTTCGTAGTTGTGAAATTCTACTTCTGACATCATCCCGATTTGTTCATCGAGAGATTTTTTGAAGCACATATCGATGTAGTTTAACTGGAAAGAACCCAGATCACCGTAGAAATCCTCGGTGAGTGGTATTGTTTTCAATAGATCTTTTAAAGTTTTTGCGTGGAACATGGAAATCCTCTCCTGTGTCGCTTAATCTCTTATCGGATTTTTGACATCATGGGTTAGCATTCTTTTTGCATTTCTTTTACAGCCAACTCTCGCGGAGTTATAATTACCCGACAGTGACTATCGGAAGGAAGAATTTCTGACTTATCAACTCGTGTTTATTCTCAACTTTGCGCTTCTCATGTTGCTGATGAAAGCAACTAGCTGGTCGCTCCACAGAAAGCGCTATCATATCTGGTGGACGTTTTTTTTCACCACTCCTTTACTCTCTCTTCGCGGTAAAGAGTTTACGACCTCTGAACCTCTTTATCTGATCATTAAGTTCATCCTGATTCAGATCATCATGTTTAACTTTGTTTTTTTTGTAGCTCCTTTCCTCTATCCACTGACGTGGTGGAGTACCATCGCCCTTAGCCCTATTATTCTTTTTTTGACCGAGGCCGTTGGATCATTAGGGGAATTACTCGCGGCTGCCTTTGGAAAAAAAATTCATCCCATTCATGAAATGCCGGTTGTTTCCAAATCTCTAGTTGATTTCTGGGGTAAACGTTGGAACAGATGGGTCCAGGATTGGTTAAGAGACATTGGAACGCTTGTGAGGAGAAAATCACTTTTCACTCGACTAGGATTTATTTTCTTTTTTTCAGGTCTCTTTCATGAAGTAATGTTTAACTTGCCTTACTGGCTGGTCTACCGGAAATCATATTTTGGCACCATGATGCTTTATTTTCTCATTCAGGCGGCTGGTTTGTGGCTAGATAAAAGAGTTGTTTACAGAGCACCTCTCATTGTTCAACGCTTATACTTGTGGGCAGTGGTTTTATTACCCTCTCCCATCTTTCTGAATACCCCACTTTTGACTTTTTTAGGAATTAAGAATGACTGACAACTGGACCAACATTGCCATTGAAATAGCCCTCTTCACGCTGCTTGGGATCCTCTATTATTTCTATCAGAAGAAAAAAATCATTCATTATGAAGAAAATAAAAAGCCGGCCATCATGGGCTACCTTCTTCAAGCTTGCCTGACCGATAAAACAGATGAAAAACAACCAGATCTTGATGCTGTCATTGAGGCCCTGGATGATTATGTTCATGGAAAATCTGCAACTCCTCCATCGGCGCTGCTTAAAATGTTTGCCTCTGGAACTCAATGCTCACCAGAGCTTCGGGATATCATCCACGCTTCTCTGGAAGAAATCGGCGAGTAAATGGTTAAAAATAATTACATGACTCCCGGCTGTTATAAAAAACTTATAACTGAGCTGGAATGGCTAAACCGCGAAGAGCGTCCGGCGGTAACGAAGCTTGTGACCTGGGCTGCCAGTAACGGCGACCGTTCAGAAAACGCCGATTATCTCTATGGGAAAAAAAGGCTGAGAGAAATTGATCGCCGCATCCGTTTTTTGACACAGAGGCTCGATGCATCCTTGGTGGTTGACCCTAGCTCTATCAAATCAGACAAAATTCAATTCGGGGCTTCAGTTGAACTACTAGATGAGTACGGAACTACCCGTAATTTTACAATTGTAGGTATAGATGAAGTGGATACGGATAAAGGCCACATCAGCTGGCAATCCCCTATTGGCCGGGCACTACTGGGTAAAAATAAGGGGGATGAGGTCCGGGTCATGATCCCCACTGGCGAATCTAACTACGAGGTAGTATCTATACTATATAAATCAATCGAATGAGGTGCCCATGAAATCAGTGGTTTTGACATTCATTTTAGTTATTTCATCAAATGCTTTTGCTTCGTTCAACGAAGTGGAATGCGAAGTTAAGACAGCTACTAGTGAGCTTTTCTTAGAAGTTGAACAGCCATTCCCGGCTAATTCAGTTTTTAAAAGAGCGACTCTGACATCAACTGATGCTAACGGAGTTGATACAAGCTTTAACTACACTCTCACGACTCGCGGAACACGCGGTTTCAACACTCTGACTTATTCTGGTGCTGGTCTAAATCTTGAAGTTAATCTCTGGCCAGATCAGCGTCCTCAGTGGGGCAGAATTTACCGCTCTACTCTGAGAGCAACCGAAGTTGGAAATTCAGAGATCAGAAACGTAGATTGTACTTTTCCTAACGCATTTTAGTTTATCCGAGGGCGCGCTTCTAAACGCGCCCTTTCCTTAAACCCAGCTCATTTTTTCGATAGCGCAAGATTTTCCTGCTGCATATTTTCCCCAATTTCGAGTTAAGATAGAGATTCCCTTATCGAAGGAATGATATGGCCATGCTTAAAATTTTTGTTTGTCTTGCAACACTCATCGCCCTCTACGCGCAGGCCAGTACCATGAAAATGGATAAGGTTGAAACCATCAATGGAGTTGATCTCCAGTCTGGTAAACAAGACTCTGTTCGTACTTATCAAGGTCATGTCTCGAAGGTATTCCGCTTCCCTCTTGATATCGTCAAGAAAGGCGTCGTCAACTTCACAGAGAAGTGTAACAACAAGTTCAAAGATAAAAGAAAATACACAAACAAAACTCTAGATTGCAAATACCACAATGAGAATTTGGTAGAATCTTTCGTCGTTCGTGATTTGAAGCCTAGTTTTGCCAAAGAGAATGGTGAAACAGAAAGATTCCTGATTGGCAGACTGGTTTATAACCGTGGAAACTTTGGTTACTACGAACTCGTAAGATTCTTTGATGGCGTGAACAGCAAAGGTCAAAGAACCTTTATGATTGTTCAGAAAATGCTAGAAGATAAAGAAGTGAAGCAGTACATTTCGCCAAAATTCGGGAAGGAATCTGCGTTCGATAGGAGCACAGGAGTTTATACTCTAACGATGCTTGGGCCTAAAGAAACTGAACTCAATTACGATTACAAAGCCGATACAAACCACTGGATTCTGAATAAAGAAGTCTCTATCCCCCAGGTTTTCTCGTCAATCAGTAAGAGTATCAATGATTTAGTTAAGACTGTGGATGCCGAATCAAACATCCAGTCCCGCGACTTAGCTTCTCACCAACAATAATCAAAAAATAACGATTTTCGCGTGAGCTTATGGTAAACATAGGCCCATGCGATTTTTACGTACTTACATCGAAATTTCAAACATCTGCAATTTGCAGTGCTCGTTCTGCCCCGTGGTGGAAAGAGATAAGAAAGTATTGTCGCCAGAGAACTTCCGACGCATTTTAAAAATGGTCCTTCCCCACACTGAACATGTTTGCCTGCACTTAATGGGTGAACCTCTCGCGCACCCAGAATTCAAACAAATTCTTGATATATGCGATGAAGAAGGTGCCGTAGTCCAGCTCGTAACAAACGGAACTTTTCTTTCTAAATTTGGTTTTGAAACTTTCTTCAAGGCTAAGTGCCTTCGCCAGATCAACTTTTCCCTTCATAGTTTTAAAGATAATTTTCCCGGACAGGATGTGCGTCCTTATCTTTACGATATTCTCCAGTTTTCACGTGAGGCCCTGAAAGAGCGTCCAGAACTATATCTAAATTACAGATTCTGGAATCTAGACGCTCCTTCAGAAATGAAAGATGAAAACAAAGATATGATTGATCACATCTGCGAATTTTTTCAGGTTCCTATTAATGAGAGAATCAATGTCGCCTTAAATAAAAGTAAGAATGTTACGGGAAGAATTTATTTTCATTTTGATACTCGTTTTGAATGGCCTAATTTAAATGACCCCAATCGAGGAGAGAATGGTTTCTGCCATGCCCTCTCTCAGCAGATTGGAATACATGCCGATGGAACAGTCGTGCCATGCTGCCTGGATAAAGAAGCAGGCATGCCACTCGGTAACGTGCTAGAGACATCATTCGAAGAAATCCTAAACACTCCCCGCCTTAAAAACATTCGCGAAGGTTTTAAAAAACACATCCTCGTCGAAGAACTGTGCCAAAAGTGCACTTACATTAAGCGTTATGAACGCAAGACTGCCCCGACGCTGCCCCTTTAGAAAATACACTTCATCCCACTTTTTTGTTGATCTACGGAAAATTTACGGCTACACTTATTTCAAGTACGGAAAAAATACGGAGTAGCTCATGGCACTTACAAGAAAACAAAAAGACGTTCTCGATTTCATCACGGAATATGTTCGTGAGAACGGCGTGTCTCCTACTCAAAAAGAAATTCAAGAGAACTTCCAGTTTAAATCACTGGGTTCAGTTCAAGATTATATTAAGTACCTTAAAGACGGCGGTTACCTTTCTAGTGATACTCACTCAGTAAGAGGCCTGATGCCATCAGCTGTTCAACAAAACACAGAAGAGATCCCTCTGCTTGGTTCAATCGCTGCCGGCACACCTATTGAAGCTATCGAGAACACAGATATGATCGCAGTTCCCACTCACATGCTTGGACGTGGTAAGTACTACGCCCTTAAAGTGAAAGGCGAATCAATGATAGAAGCGGGCATCCTTAATGGAGATGTCGCTATTATTAAGCACGTAACTCAAGCTGATAACGGACAAATTGTTGTAGCGGTGGTTGATAATGAAACAACCCTTAAGACATATATGAAGAAAGCAAAACACATCGAGCTTCTCCCTTCTAACAAGGCCATGAAGCCCATCATCATCAAGGACAAGGAATGTGAAATCCGTGGTCTCTTGGTGGGGCTGATCCGAACCTACTAGTCCCTTCGTACTTACTTAAATTTTGACTCTGTTTTATTGGCTCTATATTCGTCAAGGAGGACGTCTATGCTTGCACACACACGCGCATTACACAACGGTCTGAGCGATACCGAACTATTCGCTGCTATTCAACTTGAACTCGTTAATCGATATGGCATAGAAGAGAAATTAGCTTCTGAGATGGCCTGGGACTTATGGGAAGTACTGTCCGCAGTAGATGGCGACATCGATATTTTTGAGAAGTACTTCCTGCACCAGTAACTCTCTTTTAGAAACACACAAAGATCCTAAGCAGACTCTCGTGGCGAATGACACGAGCTCGGGAACCTTAGTCTCTTTTTTTATAACACACACGCGGAGGACATATGGTAACTGATCAAGACTTATTAATTTGCAGATCTTTTCTCATTCTTATTGGTAGCTTCGTTATATTTAGTGCTATTGGGATCGTGCACCCACAAGATAAGACTAAATTTCAGAGAGTAAGAATTGCTAACTATCAGGAAGTTAATTATTTAAAGAGGATGTAGGTAGAAACTGCAAACTCACGCCTCAAACAAAACTAACTTAAAAACATTTCCCGATTTCGTTGTGAGACCCGAGAAAGCTTCGCTTTCTCGGGTCCTCGTTTGAGGCGGGGGCGATTTTTAAAATGGGATTGATCGAAAACGAATTTACTAACCTGCTACACTTTGATTGGGTTTCTTCAAATATAGAAATAACTCTCAATAATATCCTTATCCAAACCCTGATTCTGAAAATACGGTTTTAAAACAACGTGCTTCAAAACAATATGATTCTTCAAAAAGAATCCGCAGACCTGATCTTTAATCAGAATGAAACGAATGTGTTCTAAGGGGAATGCTTTCCAGTCAACCTTCTGAACAGATTCATCTTGAATACTCTGTATCAACGGAAAATCGGCTTCAGTGACTTCTTTAAACTGAAGCCCCACCTTTTTAAGTGTGTATCCAAATGGGCAGTGGAGACAGGCGGACTTGCAGCAGGTGCCACGATTTTTAAAGAATTGGCTGGTAAAGACCGTAAATCCTTCAGCATTTAAATAAGAGAGTTCTTTTTGCATAGACTACATTATAATCGAAGCATGATTTTATGGCCTGTACTTTTTCTCTCCCTAGCGTTTGCTGACGATTTTTCAGTCGAAGAGTTCTGCTTTTCCTCGGCGGGTCAGATGGAAACCATCCTGGCACGAACCAAACTCGTCCTTGTCCCCTCAGATGAAATATCTCGCAATGGTGCCTGCGTTTCCATAAAAGCTCGTTCGCATCGCCGTGATCTCATCCAGAGTTATGTGAGAAACCTTGATCCAAATGTGAGAGTCCAATTCTCGAGTGCAGAACTTAAAAGACCCATGTGTGACCTGAAAGTGGAAAAGATCAAAACACTAAACTCTCGAGATACCCAAGTCAGTATCAATAACAGCGGATCTGTTGCGGCTACCCTGTCTACTAGTGAGAGTAAGGAGACATCAGATATTAAAACCACAGGAGATTTCGAACTCACTGTGAATCAGGATGTCATCAAAGGTAAGTGCACTTATGTAACGGTGAATCGCTATGATATTGAGCTTGAAGTCAGAAAGGATCCCAAGCCACTTATTCCTGGTCTGGCACCGGGCACTACTGTGATAATTACCAATCCAATACCACCACCAGATCAACAAACTTCTAAGCTCACTACAACGCTTCAACTCACCAGCGGGCAGCGAGTTGAGATTGGTTCGGTCATTAAAGATTTGCGGGACAAAAAAAACCAAGCTGATATTTCACCAGACCTCACTCATAACGAACGGGACGGAATGTCCCAAGAAAAAGTTTTCTTAAGCATCGATTAGAATAAAGTGTTTTGGTGTCTCTACTTCCTTACACCTTTTTGACACAGTTAACTTTTTGACATTGCAGAACTTACAAATTCTTACCCCATCATATCTGTCACTTTGCCCCTTACAAAATGACCTCCACGGGGAATATTTCCACGGCTCTTTTTTGTTTTGGCCCATTGCTCAGGCCATGTATTTAAGCATCTTACCCCATTAAGGGAATTGGCACGACGGTTGCTTTATATGTTTCCAAAGCAGGGGGAAACGAACTCCACAAAAGTTCAAAAATTGTCCCAGAGAAACTGACGCTAACCACTCAAGTTACTCTCAATCAATCCTTCCCCAAAAATTCAACGTTCTTTCCCCTGCAGGTTGTAAAAAGAGAATAAAAAAAGCCCGATACAATCGGGCTTTTTTTTACTTAAATTCTAAAACTCAAGAATAAATTAATGAAGCATCAATTCAATCGTTACGGCCGTAGCGATTCTGTGAAGTTCAGAACCTGACTTAACAACCGCATTGATCACTGCCATCTCTTCATCATTTTCTCCAATCTCTGCAAACAATTCTTTGAGAGCTGGCTGACGAACATCCGCGATAGATTTTACGGCCCCACTACGAATGTCTTCATCAAGAGCGGCCAGATCATCACGAAGTTGTTCCTTACCTGCAACACCACGGGCCTGGACAGTGGCAGAGGTCGTAGCAAAAGGTGAAACAATCGTTCCGATTGCAGACTCAGTTAATTTTGTCGCCGTCGCTGAAGGCAACATGGTGACTGCTGTTAATGCCTCAGAAAACGTTTGAGCAAACGCATTTCCAAGGGATAGAGTAAGAACAGCCGCGATTAAAAGTTTTTTCATAAATCCTCCTAAGGATATTTCAAACCACTTAATTCTGAAAAGAGTGTGTTGGTGTATGTTTTAATTTTTTTTAAACTTTCTAAATCTCTCAACTCTTGGGTAAAGGTCTCTTTTTTCAAGAGATTGTTTAAATTATCCATCTGGGCTTCAAGTGAACCATCCAGTGCATATTTTCTCTGAGTAACAAAAGCTGGATAAAGTTCATCCATCTCATGAGTACTAGGTACACCGTACTGACCATCCACGACTTCCCACGGCTGCAGGAACATCGATTTCATTGAACCACTCATTTTCATGAGTTCTTCTTTAACTTCTTTATCTTTATTAATCTTAGCGAAAGCTTTCTGAGGCAAGGCTAGCATGAATTTAGTCGCCAAATATCTTTCAAGATAGATCAACTTCATGACCAAGCCTTTCCTGTAATCAAGGAGCATTTTCTGGCCAAAGAAGACTTCGTAGTTATTCAAGCGAAGCTCAGGCCTCGTCTTTTTTAGAAATTCTTTAAGATTTTCTTCCGTAAAGATCCCGACACTTTTAAGTTCATTAAATCTTTTTTCTAAATCGGCAAAAATACTGGGTATGAGAAACCCTTTTTCAATCATGTCCTCTTTAGATAATCCATCGATCTGATCTTCAGTAAGGTGATTCTTTTTATTAATAATATCCTTGTACATTTTCTTAGGAGTGATTGATTTAATAAGATCACTCTGGTCATCGGTTAAAGCGATAGCAAGTTGCTTCTTAGCTTCGGTGCCACAGTTGTTATCAATAAAATAGTACTTACCTTGATAACTCCAGAAGCGCTCCAGAGTCACATCAAGAAATTCTTTCTTCTGATCACTCGTGAGTTTCAAGGGAACACTGAAGAGATCCCGTAATTCAAACTTTGTGTACTCTTGCTGAACTTCATGAAAGCGGAAAACAAAAAGTTGAGAGGGATACTTACCAAACATACCTTTAATATAACTAATATTCAGGTCACTCATGTAAGCGCGGTAACTTAACGCCAGATGATGAGAAACATCATCCAGACATTCTGGACCAACTTTTTTTCTGGAAGGTGCACAGACAATCAAACGGAACATGGCATGTCCCCAATTCGACATAAGTGCCTGCCCCTTACCGGCAAAGAGATAATGAATCTGATAAATGCGACTTGGATCAATTGAAACAGACTGGAGGTAGTTATCTTCTAAGTAGGCAGACTGGGTAAGAACTTTATAATTTCTCTCGCAGTTATTTTTGAGTGCAATACCCATACGACGTGAAAGGTAGTTGGCCGTCGCAGGCCTGCGGCATTCGAATTCCGGATCCATCAGAAGAAACTCAACATTCACTGCAAGAGCTTCTTCCAGATTTTTAAATTCATAAGCATCAGGCGATGCTGAAGTGTTTTGATTGATCAGAGATTTTTTTCTAGAGCCCGTCAGATGCTTCACACCAACGATGCGTTGAAAATCATCCTCAGTGGAAATGTGTTCGAAGTTATCTTTCACGTGAGTAAGTTCGTGCGCGATCACGGCCGTGAGAAGCCGTTGAAAGGTTTTATGCGAACATTTGAATTCAGTCGTATTAGATTGGGCAAGCTTTAGGAGGCGCTGACTGATAGTAAGGATGTGATTCTTACCTTTTTTCTTGGTCGTCGCAAAGATGGCCTTAGGACCCATCTTACAGAGATCGTCCGTCATCTCGCTATCTTTGATTTTCTCTACAACAATCGATATTTTACCAGTCGCAGAATCTAAATAATTTGCCGGTAAGATCCCAAGAACTTTCTCAACTTCATTTTTAGCAAAAGGCGAAACAGAACCATACTCTATCGTCACTGCATGAGCGCTTGATAGCAGCAGGATTGATAAAAGACTAAGAGACTTCAGCATTGTATTCCTTTGGGGGGAATTATAGATGAGTCCAAGGATCCATTGGCCTGGAGTGAAATTATTTCGAAGGGCCTCTACTGATTGATCAATTATTAGACACTTTTTTGACCGCCATGTAACTTTTCTAGGTGTTCCCTAAATGACTCCTGGCCATGTAATGATAAGAGAAGAATTAATAAACAAAAGCTGGTCAGCAGCCATTGGTCACCTCGAAGAGAAATGTTATGAACAAAATGATGAACTATTCCGCGGGGCTTACGGCACTTATTATTTTGAGCTTCCTTTGGGTTAGTTATCATGAGAGTGGTTGTTGAGGTTTAGGTGGCCGAACGCAAGGAAGTGTCATCATTTTATGTGGATCTTCAGGGCCAGTAATAGGCCTTGCCTTTTCCGCAATCGTAATATTTGCAGTCTACAAATGGCTAAAGAAAACAAAGTTGGAATGAGCCCTTGAGGTCAGACGGCTTTCCCCCAAAGTTTCAAAGTCCTAGTCAAAGACTCAAATTTCGGCTCGAAACGCTGGGACTTAAAGTTAAGAAAATTGGCGACTATGAAAGATCGCCTTAAAACTCAAACTCGTTAGAAAAGATCATTGGCATTAGCTGTAAATTTAGTAATCTCCTTTCTAAGCCGATTTTGCCGTGCCAATTGATCCTTCGTGATTTTTCGCGATGATCTTAAATCCGAAAGCATTGGACGTTTGTTATCTCGACCCCTTACTCCACAGTTAAGCTGAGAAAGAAGGACTACGAGGCATTCAAGCTTTTTAGCAAGTATGTCACAAATTAATCTTAATTAATGAGTAAGCTCAGACTGCCCTTTCGCCCATGCATCCATTTTTTTTTCTAAAACCGCAAGTGGCATACATCCATCTTTTAAGAACTCGTCGTGAAATCCAGAGAGTGAAAAACTTTTACTAAGACTCTTCGAATATTTCTTCCTTAATTCCCAAATTTTGAGTGATCCAATTTTGTACGACAAGGCCTG
>JBBARF010000021.1:13049-37155 GCA_040399925.1 Bacteriovoracaceae bacterium | reverse complement strand
GAACCAGTCCTTAGTTATGACCAATTGGGATAAATCCTTAAAGACTTTTCGAATAACAATTAAGGTTACAATCTCATACTGCTTCCCCACGTAAATGGTCGTTGATTTTGGAAGATGGTAAATGAGTAAATAAACTTCATAGATAAGAATAAATGAAAAGGGTGTATAGATAGCCGATATAGGATTACTAAGAAGCTTTGAAGGAGTGCTGAAGACAATAATGTTTTGATCAACCATCCAAATTAAAGCTAAGTGAGCAATGAAACTTATGATTGCGACCTGCAAAACAATAATCTCAATCCGAGTTTTAAATTTTTCTGAAAGCAAAGAATCAGACAGGGTATTTAGTAAATTAGTATTTTTCATTTTTTAATTTTTTGTCTTACAGTCTAAGTAACTTGTGCAGGCTTCGACCATCGCCTTTACCCCACTATTGAAGGCTATATTAATTGTCCCTCCGCTCTTCTTCGATGCAAGATCTCCAACAAAGAAGACACCCTCAAGGTTTGAAGCGCTAAAGATATCATTTCCCTCATGGTGCATTTGTATTCCAATGGTTGATAAATAGTTCGAAGGAATCTCGTTTCCAAGTGCAGTAACTATAGCATCGAACTCTTTACCGCCAGCTAATTCCTTAAAATAAACGAGAGGCTTATTATCCTGATCATCAATCTTTTGGATGTTGGTCTCAGGGTAGAAAGTGATCTTTCCCTGCGCAATGAGCTGAAGAGTCGCCTCCCTATTGACCGGAAGCATTTTTTCGAATTCAGCTCCTCTATAACTCAACGTAACCTTAAAGCCTCTCTCAAAGAGTATTCTTGCATACTCGGCTGCAGAATCCCCTCCTCCTACAACTAACATATTTTTAGCGCGGGAGTCTATTTTTTGAATATCGTAGAAAATTTTATCTGAAACTGTATCGCTAATGGGGACACCCAGAGTCCTTGGATTTGACATCGTGCCGATGGCAATGAAAACCGAATTAGTGAGAAAGGTATCGCTAGCCGTTTGGATCGACAATTGTCCGTTCTTGAGTTTACTGATTTTTTTGACGACTTGATGGTACTTTATGTTGAGTTTGTAATCTAAAACGGTCTCTTTCATGAAAGATATAAATTCTTTCTTGCTCATGTCTTGAATATGTAATCGAGACAATGTGTCGGCGGCTTTATTTTTGTAGTTTGCAAGAACCGATTTTTCTTCCGGATATTTTGAAGAAATCATGTGAGCGACTTCATCAAACTTTTCTAGAATGAGAATCTCCTCTTGGCTTATACCTTTTTTAATGGCCTCTACGGCGGTCGAGATACCCGCGGGGCCTGCACCTAGGATGATCACTTGATAAAACATACGCAAAACCTTTGGTATAAAGATGTGTTAAATGCATCTTCATCCTTTCATAATCGTATGATCTAAAGAACCCTAAATCATTGTTTGATAGCCTATAACTAGTATTTGTCTAATCGCGATTAGTCAGGATGGCTGTTTATTAGTCGCACGTTATTCTTACATCTAGATGACTTACAGGTCTTTTGCATAAAACTTATAACAGTCACCAAACTCATATTCAATATTTGCTGTATCATTGGCCAGAACTGATACGGGAATAATTGCGAAAAGCATAAAACAAGGCTTGATCGGGATTGGTATGTGTAAATTCCTAATCATACTGCATGCACTCCCAGGCGCTTTGAAGTCTGATCATGACGCTCGGATGTGAAAGGTGGGAATATTCTCCTCATTTAAGCTAATATGTCTCTAACAAGGAGCCTTATGAAAAATATTACTCTCGCCTTAATCATTGCCCTTTTTTCTGTCTCTCTTTTCGCTCTCTCTCCAAAAGGCGAAAATGTTAAAAAGAAAGCCGTCGACACTTATGTCGCGACTAAAGAGTACACCATTGAACAGAAGAATGAGTTTGTGACTGGACTAAAAAGTGAACTCAGCGAACTTGATAAAGATATCGCTGTCATGAAAACTAAAGCTGCAGCAAAAACTGATGAAGCAGGTAAAGAGATAAAACTCCAAGTCGAATCAATCGAAAAAAAAAGAGCTGAACTCAACCTCAAAATCGATAAACTTTCTTCGGCGAGTAAGTCGGCCTGGACAGAGCTTAGGTCTGGCGTTCAATCAGCATTTAAAGAGATGAAGACTTCGTTTAATAAAGCGAGTGAGAAGTTTAACGAGGAAAATTAAAAAATCCACTCCGCCAGCGGAGTGCGTGCTTACTCAAAGACCAGGCCAACTGGAAAATCTTTAAAGTGCTTCGTTATATTCGCAATCGTTCTTAGCTCTGGATTAGAAGTCTTTGCTTTTTCTAATTTTACGTAAGAATTAATATTATTATATTTAAGCACTGCTGCCATTTGCTTTAACGTAAAATGGTGCTTTAATCGTGTTTGTCTCATCAACATGGCAAAGGCAACAGAAGCATCAACCTTGATCTTTTCAATATTTTTCATCATCCTCTGATTCACAGTAGGCAGAGGAAATAAAAACTTTGAATCCTCGGGTTCTGATAAGAATAAATTGAGGGATCCCTCCATATTAATTCTTAATTCTTTTAAAGTATCGCCTTGGGCATTACAACCTTTAAGCTCGATACACTCTGCCCAGAACCCATCTTTTTCTTTATATGTTTTAAAATGGTAGATCATGTTTTCTCCTCTATTCTTTTATCGAGGTTTTTCAGTAGTTTTTTTTCTAAACCGGCCTTGAGATCTTTATTTCCATGGACTGGAATCGTTTCCCGCCTGGAGCCCTTGCCAACAATGACATGACTCCCCTTTTGTCTAATAATTACCCAACCATCTGAGTGAAACCTTCGAAGCATTTCTTTTCCACTTATCGGCATAGCCACTCCCATACTTTACACCCACAGGTGTAAAGATCAAAATTATATTTTTCGCTTCCGTAAGCTACTAATATAAAAAGGACCTTACCTTCTCTTAGTCACTACTATGAATCTTAATGGAGTTGAATGAGCAATTAATTCTCTTATGAATTTAAAACTACCAAAGAACTAGCTTTGAGTATTGCACGACTTTATTTGATGACCAGATAAGGTGCCAGCAACTCTTTAAGAGGAATGGCGATCTTTCGGTTCTGATAGATCCGAATTAATGAAAAAAGACTCCGCATCATCAAAAGCACCCAAGGATCTGTGGCTTCTCGAAGTAATTTTATTTTCTGACCAAACTCTCCTTCTAAGTCCTTAGAGTATGACCATTCTGGTTGTATCAATTCTCGCAGGAGCGGTTCAAATAAGGCGTCTCTGAGTTGTTGCTCACGTCCTTTAAACCAGGTTCTCTCGAGCTTTATTCCTAAGTCTAAAAAGGCTTGAGTGACATCGTCATTCCTAAGAAGCTTTTTGAAACCAGAAATCCGTGTGGGAGAAATGATTTGGCTGCAACCATAATCAAAGACGACGACCTGTCCGTCTTGATTAATCCCCCAGTTCCGATCATTAAGGTCTCCGTGAAGAGTTCCGTGAATGAATAATGATTCAAAGAAGAAGGTAAAAACATTAAAGTTTTGAAATTGGGATAGATCCTTGGCCAAAGTGGAATCAATCCACTCCTGGCAAAGAGCGGAGGAAGTTGAGAACTCTCCGATGACCTTTGGTATCTTAAAACGGGTATCATTTTTAAAGATCGTTGAAAACTTTTCCTGAAAGTCTGCCTCTCGCGAGAGATCTGTTTCTTCCTTAAAGACTTCAGTTAGAAATTTATTAAAGACTTGTTGATCAAAAGAAAATCCTTTTGCCTTAGAAAAGTATTTTCCTAGGAGAAGAATGTTTTCAATTTCTTTTTCAAGTTTTTTCCTGATTCCAGGATGTAGGATTTTTAGTGCGTAATTTTTTTGGTTCAACTGGATCTGAAAGACCTGCCCCATGGAAGCGGCCAGCACTTCATTAGAAACTTGGATCTCTTGACTGTGCTCTTTTAAAAAGAATGCTTTCGCCTCATGAACAGACACAGAAGATTTAGGCAACTGAGACTCTTTACCTTGTGCGAGGAGCTGTCCCAGCTTTGCACTTAGACCTTGAGAGTTAAGAAGTTCCTGTGCCCAAAACTGCTGGGCCTCGTTAGGCATGTAGCGATATTTTAAGCGAAGGTAAGATATTTTCAAAAAAGTTGTCAGCATTACTGTTAGTTTATTCGTTTTTTCCAGGATAGCCAAAATTAATCTTATATCTAAATTATTGTCGATGAATCTGTAAGTAGCTTTTTTCTTCTTATTGGAATCTAAATCGTTTGAAAATTTCAAAAATTTTCTCGTTCGAGATTGTTCTTCTAGCATTCGTGTCTTCAATGATTTTTTGCAATGGAAGGATTGAATTGATTATATCCGTTTCAATTTTATCTATCTTTCGATACCCCATAGTCCAATCTTTGAAAACTCGCTCCTGACTTTCTTGTTTGATCAGAACTTTAAGTCCTTCATGACGTAAATCTAAAGCAATCTTACCAAACAAACTTTCAACTTCCTTCTTTTCTCCTTCAAGAAGTTGAATAAATACACCGCCCTTATAGAGGAGCATGCCAGTTATGTCCTTCTTTGCATTGAATGCATATGCACCCTTTAATATATTATCAATCCCGTCTATACCATCTGATTTAAATGATTCTGCAGCGAAACTTATATAAACAATTTGGAACATAATTAAATCCTAAAATTTGGAGGGGTTATTTCAATTATAGCTTGTTCGCAAAAAATAATAATAAAAATTATCGGCAATAATTTTAAACAAATGCCCTGTCTCTATCGGAGTCCCCGGTTCTTGACAGAAATCGTATCGAGATGAACTTTAATTGATGATGCTCTCAAGAAAATCTAGGCCTTAAAAGAATCATTCTAAATTAGTCTCGATGGTTCAGGCCTAAAGAATAAAAAGATATTTTTAATATTTAAAGAGTTTGGGTAATATTAGGAAGAAGTTTACATGAACAGAAAGAGTTTTTTTATAAATACTCCATTTGTACTTAATGACCTGAGAAGGTTATAGAAAAATAGGTCATAATACAATTGAATGGATTTAATTTTTGTCATAGATAAAGACCTATATATCCTTAAACGCCGCAGTCAGCTTCTTGATATCCAGAGTGGCAACTTTTTCAAAAAGTCTTGAGGGTTCGGAAGGTAAAAGAGGAACTACCTTAGCAATTACTTCAAGTATCCCGACTCTTTTGTAAAGAACCTCTGTAAGTTGCTGCCTATTGTTTATGATGTTATAGATAGATTTAACTAATACTACATCCCAAGGAAATACAATGATTACAATTTATGGAAGCCCGAGATCAAGTGCAGGGAGATGCATCTGGACATTAGAAGAAGCGGGAATTGCCTATACATTGAAAGATGTTGATATGAAAAACAAAGAGCATAAGTCAGAAGCTTATTTAAAAATTAATCCGATGGGTAAAGTTCCAGCGATGATTGACGGAGATGTAACACTTTTTGAATCTATGGCGATTAACTATTACATCGCTGAGAAATACAAAAAAGAGCTTCTGGGAACGAACGACGGCGAAAAGGGTCTGGCCATGCAGTGGAGCTTCTGGGCAACTGCTGAGCTCCAGCCACCCATCATTGAAATATTTATTCAAAAAGTTTTCATGCCTGATGACAAACGTGACCAAAGCATCATTGAAAATAATCTAAAAAAAATCCCATCTCTTCTAAGCGTATTAAATAACTCTTTAAAGGAAAAAAAATATCTCTCTGGTAGTCAATTCACCATCGGGGATATTAATACGGCAAGTGTTGTAAGTATTTGCCCAATGATTGGAATCAATTTTACAGACTACCCGAATATCAAAAGCTGGCTACATTCGATGAATGAAAGACCTGCGTTCGAAAAGTACCAAGGTCTAAGAAAATAGTTAGGTAAGATTGATGTATGGAAAAGCTCGAATTACAAAATATTAAAAACGTACTCATCCTCGGTGCAACGGGGGGAATTGGTCAGGCGATACAAGGTTACCTGTTAGCAGAAAACCCCTCGCTTGAGATTTATGCCCTTAGCCGCTCCCCTATCGAGCACCCTAGAGTTCATAACCGAATCGCTACCAGTATCAATGAGATGTGCCTATCTGATTTCCTGAGCTCTATCCCGGCCGTTAAGTTTGAGCTTATTATCAACACTGTGGGATACCTCGAAAACGAACAAGGCGGGCCTGAAAAAAGTCTAAGAGAAATTAACGAAGAAAAGCTTCTTGAGTATTTTCGTACGAATGCCATCTTGACCCCCATCCTTGCTAAAGTTGTCCGGAACAATCTTTCAAGCGAAGGATTTGCCTTCGTCGCACTCTCGGCGATGGTGGGAAGTATCGGAGAGAACGAGCTGGGCGGATGGTACGGGTACCGAGCATCTAAGGCTGCGCTTAACGCTTTTTTGAAAAATATCGCCATTGAATGGCGGCGAACTTACAAGCGCTCACTAGTGCTTGCTATTCATCCTGGTACGACCCAGACACGATTGAGCAACAAATTTAATTCCCGTGTGACTCACAAAATTCATACTCCCGCAGAAGCCGCTATCAACATTTGTGAAATGATTTTCAAGACTCCCTATAGTCAGTCCGGAAGCTTCCTGAACTGGGATGGACGTAAGATTGGGTGGTAGTTAAAAAATCCACTCCGCCACCGGAGTGACTGCATACTCAAAAACTTGTTAATATTTTTGAGAGTTTAGCCGGTTTTTTAAATTGTCTTAACTTAATCCTGAGATCTAGAAGTGTTCAATAAAACGCCAGATCATTTCTTTAGACTCTTCCACCACGTTGGGAACTGACCGAAATGGAGGCGACTTAGAAGTTGAAAGCTCAATACCTAAGGCCAACGTTTTGTTCTTCCAATAGTAGTAATCAGCACTGGATCCTTTCGCCACATAAATGATCTTAGAGATTTGGCCCACTTCATACTTATTGATTTCGGCCATAGACTTAGTTAGGTATTGAAAATTAGCTTCATCGGCCGCTGGCGGGGAGGACTTAGTATAGCCCCACGGAAACATAACGAGTTTTCCGGAAGCATGAAGGTCAATAGAACCCTTGAAGTCATGAGAGTGAAAAAATTTTCTGATGGAATCGATGCAATCCACACTCTGTTTTCCCTCGACTCCAGGATAAGGATAATCTCTGTTGGGATCTGTGTTGAGAGCGTATCGATCGCGTCGAGAATATCCTTGTGGATTAACCATTGGAATGAAGTAAAGCTCATGATCATTAATCATTTTAGTAAATCGAGGATCTTTATTGTAATTACTGAGCAATGTTAGGATCAATTCCATTTCAACTTCTACAGTAATGATTTCGTCTCCATGAGTCGCTGATGTTATCATGATTTCTGGTTCGTCTTCATCTACCGTAACATTATCAGAAATCTTCAGCGCATAGAGTTTATGATTACTTTTAGTGGTTCCATAGGTTTCGAGCTTGATGATTTGAGGATATTGATTTTGGAGAGCGATGAGTTCAGCGGAGACACTTTCATAAGTTCTATAGCCCTCAAAATTGACGGCTTTCATGTTACTTTCAAGTTGAAGTTCCGCGTTCGGAACCAGCTTTAAGAATTGCTCAACTTTCGAAGTTGGAACGTAAACTTCAAAGCCGTTAGAAAGTTTCTTCACGACTTCAAAATCATCTGCCACTAAATCCATCGTTTTAGCATCTGGTCGCGATATGTGATAGATTTGCAGATTGTTATTATTGTGGGCCAATGCACTTAAAGAGAAGATCAAAGAAGCAAGGATGAATTTCATATTTTTTCCTAAGTTATAACGTATTATTTTAGGAGAACCGAGACTTTCCTGTCCAGCAAAGGTCTAGGAAGTAAGAAAATGAATGGTTCGTTAATAAGGGCAGGAGGACAGTTCCCCTTTGCTCAAGACGAGAAAGAATGTTTGGCGATTGAAGTTATAGGACGAGGGTGCACTTTAATTAATCGCCAGTTACACTAAAAACGACAACCTCTAACATAAACAAGCCCTACAGGAGTAACATCTCCATTCCTCGCTCTCACGGCCGGAAGAATCTCTTTAATGATGTCATTCAAGGTCTCACCACTTCGTGTCTCCACTCGCACAGAGGCCACATATAAAACTACCGGCGGCATCAAGAAGACGATTTTATCATTCTTAACAGATGGTCTAATCTTTTCATGACTAGCACATGGGCCGAAGCCGTTAACGAACTTGAGTGCCTGAGCTAGCTTTAGTTTATCTTCCAAACTCACGACAGCATCCGAGTGACGAACATCAAGTAAAAAGCAGTCATTGAGTCTAAGGCCTGCCGCATTTCCGCCACCCATGCGGTAGTTTGGATAATTGATAGCGTAGCTCGCAGTTGAGGCTTCATCGAGATTGAGATTAATTGTTGAGAGATCGTCGATGGTGGTTCTTTCCTTAGCAAAAGCTGTAAAAGTGAAAGCTAGACTTAGAAAGAGAAAGAGTGATTTCATGAATGCTCCATTTGTTCTTAATGACCTGAGAGGGTTATAGAACAAATGGACCATAGTACAATTAAATGGATTTAATATTTATCATAGATAAAGACCTATGTTTCAAAAGTGTGTAGGAACTCTTTCATAACTAAACCATTTCAAATACCTTTGAGTCCATCCAAAAAATCTTGGAAAGCCCATTCTGCAAACTCTCCTTTGCACCATTTTTTAATGCTCGTTAAATTTACATCCTGATTTTTTGCAACCAAAATTGCCTGGTCCAGCCCTTCTTTAGCTTTGAAATGTATATAAGAAGCGAGACGATCTTTCACACAATCGGTAGGAGAAAGGATTTTTATAATCGTCCCTTTAACTTTTACTTCATCCGGGACAATAGAGTTGTCGTTCCCAATACCTAGAGGTGGCCCACCAGGAAATTCAACAAACATATGACTACATTCAGGGTGAACATAGTGTCTTCCGTGCTTTTTAAAACCAATCTCATCCATGGTTTCGGACGAACAAACTTCCTTTTACAAAATCTAAATCCCCTGATCGATAAGCACCCTTTGAATAAATGGCCACAACGGCGCCACCAACAAGGATAGTATCAATCCCCTGTTTCTTTAAGTGAACAGCTACATGCTCCCACAGTTGTTTTTCATTACAGGTTCGAAGATTAATTCCCAAGAGTCTCCCCTTTTTTCAACACGGGTTTTCCAGGTCTGCGAGGTCTTCTACGTGAAGAAAAAATTTGTTCTTTATCTTCTAGTGATAATCCATCGTAATAAACTTTTATAAATTGAATGAAGGGGCTTACGACTGGAGATTTTCTGTTAAACATATACACCCGAGATTTTCCGACTAATTTAGAAACTAATATCCCTGCATCTTCATAGCGTTTAAATTGTTTTTGAACGGCACTCAGGGAGATTTTGTAATCATTCGCGACTGCCGACGGATAGATTTCTCCGTAATGAACTAAATGAAGCATGATTTTCATAGCAGTTTCACTGCCGAGAATTTTATCTAACATGCTTGGAGTGTATCCTAGATAGCTTGCTGAGTCAACCTCTTATAGAGGTTATATCGCCACTTAAAGAGGTTGTTAAGTATTGCAACCAGGTAATGGCCTAGTCAAAATTTCCAAGTATGATGATGTCATGAACACCTACCAGGCCATAATCGAGTACGACGGAAGCGACCGCTCAGGCTGGCAATACCAAGAAGGCATGCCCACGATCCAGGGTGATTTCAACCTATCCCTGCAAAAGATCCTCAACGGAAATTTCACAACCAGGGCCGCCTCCCGCACAGACAAGGGCGTTCACGCCATCGGTCAGGTCGTTAAAATCTCGGCCGAGAATCCATCACCACTTGATGCCAAAAAATTGAATAAAGTACTCCCCTCGCACATCCGATGCCTCGAGCTCAACCCCTGCGCACAAGACTTTATTCCCTCCATCGACCAAACCTCGAAAGAGTATCGTTACCTCTTCACTAACACACCAGAAGCCTATATTGCAGAAGCCCCATCCCCTATGAACATCGAAAACATGCAGACCTGTGTGGCCATGCTCAAAGGCACAAACGATTTTAAAAACTTCTGGTCCATCGGCGGCATCTCCAACACCACAGATCGTGAAATCCTCCAATGCGACCTGACATTGATCAATCCCCAAGAACTCTTCAAAGACACTCTATTCTCAGCGGGCGAGCTTTCATCTTGCTGGCAGTTCCGTATCGTGGGAACTGGCTTCCTCAAACACATGGTCCGCCACCTCGTAGGCGCCCTCTGGGAGGTAGGAAGCGGCCATCTCACTATGGAAGACTTCTTGGGGTACCTCCACGGAGAGCAGAAACAGATGCGCCCCTGGAAAAAAGCCGATCCTCGGGGACTCTATCTCCTAAAAGTTAATTACGAACCAGAAAGACTTTAGGTATTCTTCCCCACTATGAGTCGATTAAATTTCAAACTTGAAGCCACGGCCCCAGGATCTCGCGCCCGCGCGGCCACGTTCACCACTCTTCACGGAGAGGTGCAGACACCGATCTTCATGCCGGTCGGAACCCAGGCCACGGTGAAAAACCAGACCGTCGAATCACTCAAGACGGCCGGCTCAAACGTTCTGCTCGCCAACACCTACCACCTCCTCCTTCGCCCGGGCCCTGAAGTCATGGCCAAGTTCGGCGGCATCCACAAGTTCATGAACTGGGATCGTCCCGTTCTCACGGACTCTGGAGGTTTTCAAATTTTCTCGCTCTCCCATTCTCGCGAGATGAATGAACAAGGGGCGCGCTTCCTGAGTTATGTCGACAACCACCCGATCATGCTCACACCTGAACTCTCCATCAATATGCAAAAAGCGATCAATAGCGACATCATGATGGTCCTTGATCACTGTATCGAATCCAATGCTAACCATAAAGATGCTAAGGCCGCGATGGAGCTGACCCACCGTTGGGCCCAGCGAAGCCTAGAGGCCCGCGGCGATTCTCAGCAGTCCATGTTTGGGATTGTTCAGGGTGCCTGTCACGAAGACCTCCGCCGTCAAAGTGCCGACGTCCTGACGAATCTTCGAGTGAATGGAGAGGGCTTTGATGGTCTGGCCATCGGCGGTCTCGCTGTCGGTGAAACAAAATCCGAGCGCGAAGACTTCACGGCCATCGCCACTGAAATGTTACCAACTCATCTCCCACGCTACCTCATGGGTGTTGGAACTCCCATAGACATTCTCGAAGCTGTTCACCGCGGAGTCGACATGTTCGACTGCATTCTTCCAAACCAGTTTGGCCAGCGAGGAAGTGTTTTCACGAGCCTTGGAATTTTCCAGATGAGGCGCTCGGTCTACAAGTTTGCTGAGGAGAAACTCGATCCAGCTTGCGACTGTCTGACCTGCACCAACTACTCCCGCGCCTACCTCCATCATCTCATCAAAACTGATGAGTCTCTCGGTTGGCACCTGCTCTCTCTCCACAACATTACTTTCTATCACCGTCTCATGCGTGAGATTCGTTTGACTATTTTGAATGGAACCTTCCTTGATTTCTACAATCGCAAAAGACTTGAACTCGTGATGAGTGATCAGGAAAATCCTCCAAACCATCCGAAATCAACGAACCCCTTTAAAAGAGAAAAGCGTCTCCAGCTCGGAGATTACGAAGTTTTTGAGGGCGGTCGCGGATTTTCCAGTATTCGCCAGATCAGTTCCGGCGAAGTCATGCATTCGGTGAATCCTCCCCAAGAAGAAGCGCGCAACCTCTACATGATCCCCGCTCAAATTGATGAGAGACTTAAAGAGCTTGATGAAGTCGTTATCTGGGACGTAGGTCTGGGTGCTGCTCACAATTCAATGGCGGTCATCCATGAGTTCTTGAATAAAGATTTTACAGGCAAGATCCGCATCGTGAGTTTTGAAAATGATACGGACCCCTTGAAACTTGCTCTCCGAAACTCGAATTTCTTTCCGCACTTGCATCACGCGGCTCCACATGAGCTGTTAAAAAACAACAAGTGGGTTTCTCCGAAAGGTAATATCGAATGGGAACTTATTCAGGGAGATTTTTCGAGTAAATTTCATGGAGCACCAAAACCTCATGTGATTTTTTACGATCCGTTTTCGATGAATACAAACCTCGAACTCTGGAGTGAGACAGGTTTTGCCAAGATCTTTGACTACTGCCGCGGGAATGAAGTTCAGCTTCTCAATTACTCAGCTTCAACTGCTGTTCGGGCGACACTGCTCGCAGTCGGTTTCACCGTTGGTTATGGACCAGCGACGGGGCCGAAAGGCACGACGACAGTGGCCTTCAATGAAGCCTCACTCGCTCAGAAACTCGGAACGACCTTGCTTGGTGAGGAGTGGCTTAAGCGATGGGAGAAAAGTGATGCGAAGGTTGCGCGGACTTTGAGTTCATCGGATGAGAAGGAATTTGAGGAGAAGATTCGGGGGCATGCGCAGTTCTGACACAATCCACTTTTGTTAGGTTCGCATCGCTTAAGCAAAAGTGTGTTGGAACCGTGTACTCTTGAGGCACTCGCCCCAATAGTAAGTTGCCCATCCCTACCCATCCATGAGATCGTTTCTCCATGACATGGCCATTATTTGAACTCCTCAAACGCAAAAGCGACCCAAACACCCAACCACTCGATCTGTTCCTCGATTTCGTAGCTGAGCGAAGCCTAACGCTCTACCCGGCCCAGGAAGAAGCGATCCTCGAACTCTACTCCGGCAAGAACGTGATCCTTAATACGCCAACGGGATCAGGGAAATCACTTGTTGCCGCTGCTCTCCACTTTCAGTCAATGGCGCAAGGTCGAAGATCGATCTACACCTGCCCAATTAAAGCTCTCGCTAATGAAAAATTTTTGGGCCTCTGTAAAGATTTCGGTCCTGATCAGGTCGGGATGATCACCGGGGACGCGACGGTGAACCCTAATGCCCCGATCATTTGCTGCACGGCCGAGATCCTCTCGAACTTTGCTCTGAGATACGGCGCGGATGCGGGCTTCCTTGATATCATCATCGACGAATTTCACTACTACTCGGACCGCGACCGAGGTGTTGCTTGGCAGATTCCCCTGCTCACACTTACTAAGTCTCGGTTCCTCCTCATGTCAGCAACTCTTGGAGACACGGAATTCTTTGAGCAAAAGCTCACGGAGCTTAATCGCCTTGAGACCGTTGTCGTGCGCTCAACTCATCGCCCGGTACCGCTCGACTTTAAGTACTCTGAGCGCCCCCTCCATTTCCAGATCCAAGAACTCATAGCCTCAAACCTCTCGCCTATTTACCTCGTGAGCTTCTCTCAGAGGGAGTGTGCTGAAGAGGCGCAAAACCTCCTCAGTGTCGACTTCTGCTCTAAAGAGGAGAAGCGAAAAATCACGGAAGAACTTGAAGGCGTAAACTTCAAAACACCTTATGGAAAAGAACTGCAACGTCTTTTAAAACACGGCGTCGGTCTTCATCACGCGGGCCTTCTTCCGCGCTACCGAGTGCTGGTTGAGAAACTCGCGCAGAAGGGACTTCTAAAAGTAATCTGCGGAACCGACACCCTTGGGGTCGGAGTGAACGTGCCGATCAGAACGGTGCTCTTCACCAAGCTCTGCAAGTTCGACGGTCAGAAGACCACGATCCTCTCCGTGCGAGACTTCCAGCAAATCAGTGGTCGCGCCGGGCGCAAAGGCTTTGATGACTTCGGCACCGTCGTCGTCCAGGCCCCAGAGCATGTCATCGAAAATTTAGGCATGACTAATAAGGCCGCAAACGATCCCAAGAAAGCAAAAAAAATGGTCCTGAAAAAGCCACCTGAGAAAGGCTACCTTCCTTGGGATAAACTCACTCTTGAAAAACTCGCTACCGGAAAACCTGAGGCCCTCGTCTCGAGGTTTCAGGTGACCCACGCCATGATCCTGAATGTGCTCTCGCGTGAAGGAACAAAAAACTGCGATGCACTCCGGGATCTCATCCGCTCATCCCACGAAACTGATGAACAGAAGAAGCGTCATGAGAAGCTTGCCTTCCAACTCTTTCGTTCACTCTGGGAGCGCGGAATCGTCGACCTAAAAAATTTACGAGTGAACGTTGACCTCCAACAAGACTTCTCGCTCCACCAAACACTTTCCCTCTACCTCATTGATACACTTAAACTTCTGGACCGCGAGAGTGAAAACTACGCGCTCGATCTCCTCACTCTCGTCGAATCAATCCTTGAGAATCCCGACCTCATCCTCAGGCGACAGGTCGACAAGATGAAGAAGATTCGCATGGAAGAGATGCGAGCGGCTGGACTCGAGTATGATGAGCGAATGATTGAACTTGAGAAAGTCGAGTACCCAAAACCGCACCGCGAATTCATCTACCAAACTTGGAACACGTTCGCGGCAGCACACCCATGGGTTGGCATGGATAACATCCGTCCAAAATCCATCGTACGCGAGATGTTCGAAAACTTTCTCTCCTTTCATGACTACATCAAAGAGTACGGTTTGGAGCGAGTCGAAGGACTCCTTCTGCGCTACCTCTCTGAGACCTACAAGGTTCTTGTTCAGACGGTGCCCGACCCAGCTCGAGACGACGAAGTCGATGGGATGATCGACTACCTCGGAGGTATGCTCCGAGATGTCGACTCAAGTCTCGTCGAAGAATGGGAAAAGCTTCGAAATCCATCTTGGCAAAAGCCGCCCTCGGACCGAGAGGATCGCGCGGCCCTTGAAGAGGCCACTCGAAAACTTAAGAAGGCCCAGATGATCGCGATCCGAAACGAAGTGTTCCGTGTGATTCGACTTCTGAGCTTCGGTAGATACGAGGAAGCTGCGGCCCTATTAGGTGCGACCACGCAGGAATTTGAAGTTCCGATGGAGGAGTTTTTCATAGATCACGAAGCTCTCTTGCTCACGCCTAATGCTCGCGCTCTGAATTTTTCAGTGATCCATGAATCGGTGGAAGGAGTATTCGCGGTCGAGCAAACACTCGTTGATCCGGAAGGAAAAAATGATTGGAGGATTTACCTCGAGGCGCAGTTGGGTAAAGAAGCTGGGGAGCGAGTTATTTTGAGGTTTCGGGGATTTTCAAGCTAATATTCACAGGAAGTAGACGGTTTTTGATTCGTCATAATAGTCAACGCCCCATCCACTTATGAGTCGACATTTAAAATCGCATCTCCGATGAGAGGCTGGGCAAGCAATCGTTGAATTTCTTCGACGTAGCTTAAACGCAGGTTCATCTAAATCCAGCGGGCCTTCAATTCAACGTATTGAACTGCAGAGAAGTAGCCCAGATCATCTTTGTCATTAATGATGCTATCGCTTTCCATGTACTTATTGATTTCGCTTTGTAGATACTTCACGGTTTTTTCAATAAACTCTTTCATCTTAGTGTCATCGGCCATGGTGGTCACAATGTTGATAAGATCTGAATTGTCGTGCAATTGTTCTAAGGTCTTTTTAAAATCCATTTTTATCTAACATGTTAGAAACCACGGACGGTTAATACCGATCGTTATATAGTAAATAATCTATCGGACCTGATAGTCAGACTCTTTACTTTATTTTTTAAGATAAAAATCTTGAGATTCAAATGATAAGAAGATCTTAATATCTGGTCGTTCAGGAAATAAAAAAGCCTTAGTCCAAAACAACCTTAACTTTTTATTTTTCAATTTTTCTTAATCTCTAAATTTTGATCCATCATATTTTAGATCCAATCCAACAGACGTCTCTAAGTCAAAGAGACCCACAATGGCCAAAGAAACCATGTGAAGGAGATTATTGTCCAACGCTTGGTCAGCAACAAGCCTCTTAAGCCTGCCATTTTCTTTTTCAAGCTCTTTGAGGCGATGGGCCTGATCTAACTGAAGGCCACCAACGGACCTTGCGATCTCTTCCATCGATTTATTCTTGGCCTTTTCGATTTCCATTGTTCTAAAATGCTTGATGATCTCTTCTGTTGCGTAAGCCTTGAGTGCCATAACTGCTCTTTATTGAATAGGTTCAGGATAGCATAAGCTCTGGACCGGTTTTACCCGGTCAGGTCTAGGTACCTAGGTAATAAGTTCAAATGGTCTGTTTTCCTATCCATTCATCCCCTATCATTAAGCAAGAGATGATGCAAAGTAACGGGTTTTAACATTGCTATAAAAGTATTAACTTAAGGATATTATATGAGAAATTTATTGGCCGGAATGTTTGCAATGTTATCAGCAACAGCATATGCCGATACTTCTTTTTATCAATGTATAGCAAAACGTAACTATGTATTGCCTGGGTGCCCTAAAGCAGGTTGCTTTGATGTATCCGTGGGTGTGAATCAAAACGGTGTTTCAAAAGCAACCATTTGGCACTCTAGAGACGCTGGTCTAATGCGTAAGCGCCTTTTGGAATTGGGTAAGGTTCAGAATGCACAATCTCCAATCGTTGTTGATGGGTCCGAAGTCAATCTTGAAGAAAATAAAGCAGCAATTCAAATAGCTAGTATTGAACTTCATACAAATACGACAGCGACTTATGGCACTTATCCAATCATGGGGACAGCTAAAATTAGAGCTAACTCGGGTGACCGGTCACTGACCTTAGAGTGCTATTCCCTATCACCTGAAAGGTTTCACAGCTGGGCAAACGGAGTTGATAATGGCTCTCGTCGCTATGAAGTCATGATGGATCTTTATAAAGAAATGCAGAAGTAAAAGGAGAGTCAGAAAGAGACTCTAAGCTTTTTTAAATTTTCAAGGTTTAACTTTATTAAATTCATTCTGTGTTTTTATAAAACTTTGAATCGTTAACCGTCCTCTGACGATTATGGCCAAGTTAAAGATTTAATAAACACAAACTTTCAGAAAAAAACCAACAGGTACTGTTAGTTAACATGATATGAGATTGTACCAAAGAGACACGAAGATTTTTTTCTAAATTTAGCACCCATTACTCAGTTCAATCAACGCTTATATTCGAAGCACCTGTCCCTAGACCTTTGTTTCCATTGATTGAGTTAAATGGAGTCCTGCCTTTTGGTGGGGCTAAATCAATACATCACCAAAGGCGAAGTTAAGCGGCTGACTAGATCTAAATTTGCCAACCTCTTTTTAAAGAAAGCAGATCGCAAGACCAGTCTGGAAAAATAGGCACATCGATGACGTGTTAAAAGAAAATACTTCCGTCAGTTATCTCGAGATTATTAAGGAGGGCATGTTTCAGATTTTTGATTTTCCAACTGCCGAAGAAGCCAGATATAAGTTTAAGCAGCTAGTACTTTGGATCCATCAGGAGAAGTTTACATTCTTAACCAGGTGGTGGAAAAACTTCCAGCTGGTCAGTAAACTGGTATTACTAAAATAAAAGAGCCCCCTTGCGGAGGCTTGATTATATATTACGAAGGTGGAGATGGTTTAGGTCTCTGTGCCGCAGGTTCGAACATCTCTAGCATACTGGGCACGTGCAGTTTGAGAATCACGCTCAAAAGTCGTCCTTGCAGCCTGAATACATTGTTCTGCTCTATCTGGAGAAGGCAATGTATTACAACTTTTCACTCGATTCACGTAAGTCAGACGGGCCTGACTTAAGGCCGTGTGGCGGCGGGCTTCAGCACGGCGATGGCAAATATTTTCTGCTTGAACCGTACCTGAGATGAGGAAGAATAATGCTGAAAAACTAGGAATCAAAATTGATTTTTTCATGCGAGGAATTTCTGATAAAGTTTGTTTGATGTCAACTCGTATGGAAGTGTTTCTTAGATCTACTTTATTAAAAAACTAAAGCCAGTGAATACAAACTACATAGGACACCCCTGTTTTGAACTGTTTTCAACTCATTGATTTTTTTAAATAAAAAAAGCCCCTTTCGGAGCTTAATTTATACCAAACATTTGGTGGAGGTGGTGATTCAGTCCTTACGTATTGATTCTATTGGCTCAATAACAAATGAAAACTACAATTAACTACAAAGCTGACTAAATTCAAATCAGAGTCCCCTCCACTGTTAACGGAGGTGCGTTTCTCGGATTTTGAACAAGCGGGTCAATCAAGACAGTATCAATGTCGATTCGCCATTCTTTTAGAGGGAATTCCTCTGCAGCTAAAAATCCGCTCAACTGAATAGTACCAGGAGCAACGGCAATAGCACCTGTTGTCGGGGTTAATGGAAATGTTTGTTCTAGCTTTGTCACGGGAAGATTCATAAGACAATGAACCACGTCATTTACCCCACCTCTATACTCACTATAGCTCGTCGGTCCAGGGAATGTTGGAAGGCCCCACTGGCCATTTCCAGATATTCCATAAGCGTTGAATTGAAACCCTCCTTGAGTATCAACCTTTAAATAGGGGAATTTAGCCAATGCCCTACCCGTATTTTTGATTCCTAGAATTGCAATTACCTTTCCTTGATTATTAATATCACCACGTAAAGAAATATAAGGTACGATATAGGGCTTCTGTCTTCTTCCAAAAATATCAGCAATCTGATAATGCTCCATCGGAACAAAAGATTCACCAGACCTTAAATAATACCTACTATCTTTTTGACTGCGGTGAGGAGCAAGATCGCTTGAAGGGATATGTATAACTAAGTATCCCTCATCCAACGTTTGATTAGTAAAAATCTTCTTCGTTGCTACACCCTCAACAACAAATGAAGTTGCCCTAGAGACATATTCATTTGCACGTGTTTCTAATTGGGACAAGCTTGAAACAGGTTGCTTTGATATGACCCCTTGAGATGGAGCATCTATACCTACGATTAACACGCCCCCCTCTGCATTAGCAAAACCGCTTATCGCTTTTGAAAGATTAACATCTAGTCCACAAGTGAGCTCTGGACTGTTGTGCAAACGCTTTGTTTTAAATTCCAAGTGCAGACACTCATTAGCTCTCTGATTTAGAAGATGATCAATATCAGCAGCGGTTTGAAGTGAATCGAAAATATTAAGTGCTATCGCCATTTAAAATCCCCACCTATAAGAGACCCTGAAGAATTAATAATAACGCTTTAGAATCGCAATTATTTGCGATTCAATATCTTCCAAACGCTTTTTCCTAACAGACTTTACATCCCACCATTCATCAAAAAACTCTCTTGCAACTTTTAAATCATCTCTATCATTACTAAAAGTCATGATCGTGGAGGCCGTTGCCCATAATGATCTCCAAACTTTTTCAAGTTCAGCAATAAGGCCGATCAGTTCTTGATCATCAAACGGTATTGCCTTCCAGCTTATGTTGGAAAAATTTTGAAGGTCTTGTTTATTATTATTTATTCTGTAATTGTAAGCATTTCTGAATTGATTAATTTGCCCCTCTTCCGCCTGACCTGTTTCTGGATTAATTGATTCATACCCCATAACAAGCGGTGAGGAAATTCGCTTTAAAGATGAAATAAACTTTAGACTTTTATCTGTTAAATCATAGGCAAACTCAGCAAGCTTATCTCTTCGACGTTGACGATTATATTTATCAATAGCGGCGGGAACTTGAAATAGAGTAATCACAAACAAACCAAATGTTCCAAGACCCGTAAGGTAGCTCCCAAACTCATTTATAAGAAGAGTCTTTCCGAGAAGGATGCAGATAAAAAAGAATGCGCCTGCGAGCAAAAGATAAGCTGAGAAATACTCAAAAACACTAAATGCTTTCAACTCATTGACTAATCTGTCAGGGGCTAGTTTCATCAAATACTCCCAATGGCGGAACCTGCAACCAACGACTGAAATAGAAGCAAACGGAAGTCAAATGATGGGTATATTAATCGACGCAACTTTGCCCCTCCTCGTTTAACCAATCTCTTTCAATCCAAGTCTCTTACGCTTAGCCTTTTCAAACTCTAGCAAATGATTTGAAAAATATCTTTCATACTCGGCCATTTCTAAAAACTTGGAGTTCTTAAACGTGACTTCAAGTAACTTCATCGCTTCCTGAGGCAACTCTCCTGGCGTAAAAAGTATCTTGTAAGCCCATTGTTTTCCAAGAGTGTCTCTAAAAATTTTATCTGCTCCGCAACTCACGAAAGATATGGGTGTCTGAAATATCTTAACGCCATCTATGCGAGCTCTGTAAGGATAGAGCTTGTCTTTCCAGATTGGATCTTTCTCATACACTACTTCTGAACTAACTTTAGCCACTCCCCACATCTGTGAAGCACAAACAAAAATAACCTGTTCGCCTATTTTGATTTTCTCTGAGAAAGTACTAAATTCTGATCCAAGCGTGTTCTTATCTATCGATAAATACATATTTTCAAATTTCTTACCAAATGAAAGAAGCTTCATTTTTCCTCCACAAGCAAGGATTCAACTTCCGCTGTTAAGGAATTCAGTGTCTCTTGATAGAAACTATCTTTTTCATCCTTACATTTGAAAAGATCGGTAACATAAGTGCTTATTCTCTTCTTCGCTTCTTTTGTGAGCGAATCATAAAGAACAGGCGCAGAATTAAGTATCTTCTTATCAACCCCTACATAGTAACCTTGATATAGATCTCCACGTCTCTCAAACCATGAGTGTAGAATGTCACTGGAAAGCAGCCCGATCAATACGAAGGTATCAGGAATATATTTATCCTTAAGTGTAAATATATAACCTCCCCCGCCTCCTGAACCACTTCCTGGCGTGATATATTCCCCTTTATAGTCTGGAATAAAGCAAGGTCTTCTGAAAAGAGATGGAACTAACACCTTCGAAAGCTTGGGTGCATATAAGGCTTGAGTTCTAGCATATTTATAATAGTCGTCTTCTAAGTAGTGCCATTTCAGCTTACCATCTTCATCCTTTTCAAATTTCTCCCCAAAGTTTTCCAGATCTTCTTCTCTCTCAGTCTTTGTTTTAAGGGACTTTCTCTTCCTTAAAGTTTCTTCACGCTCCGTAATTATCTTATAGAGCTCTGGTGATTCTTTCTTGATTTCCGCTAGCTTTGCTAAACGACAGTCATCGCCCTCTAGGTTGTAGGGATAAATCAGCAAATTGTTTGCTTCAGGTGTAGAGAATGCTTTCATGTCTCTCGAACCTTTCAGCATTTTAACCAAAAACTTATTTAGTCCAGTCTTCCATTCATCTATGGGAATAAAATAGTCTTCATCTCCACCCGTGATGATTCCCTGATAAATTCCTTTATCAGAAATAAACTCCTGAAACTTTGTGCCTTTTTTCTCAAGAGCAAGGATTGATGAACGAATGCTGTTAGGAGCGAGTAGCCAATCAGACTCTTTTAGGATTTCTGATTTTAGACTATCTACGATAATTTCAGGGGACAAAGTTCCACGCTGTTTAAAATCTTTAACAAGTTTAGTTAAGAACTCCGCTCCTATTTCAGGCTTTCCTTCAATATAAGGGAAAGAGTAGCCTCTAGTAGTACTCGTCTTAAGGAAAGTCATTATCGTTGTATATGTCGTTGGCCCGTCAAAAACTTGTTCTGCCCTAAAATTCAAAACTTCTGAAACTTTGTAGGTTGAGCTTAAAAGATTTCTTATCTGCTTGCCATAGTCATTCGCCCAGAAACGATGTGGCATAATATAGCTAAGGGCTCCATCTGGGCGCAAAATCTCAAACGCTCGCTCAACAAATGGCAAATAAATATCAGCATTCCCTTCTGAAAAGCTTACATATCGTTTCTGCAATATTTCGGCTTGCTTGGGATAAGCCTCAATAAAATGCTGGTTTCGAACATATGGAGGATTACCTATTATTGCAGAAAAACCATCCGGGCTTGAAATCTCTGTTAGAAATCTTTTCCAATCCAAGGGTTTCATTTCTTTCTTATCTTCAATTGAAATATTCTGGTCAAGATCAGAGGGTGAAATTAGACTATTTCCAGTTCTGACATTCTTATCAAGATCAGGAACTAAGCCCGCAGTTACCATTGAAAGCTGTTGCTCACCTTCTAATAACTTCAATATCAAACTAAGCTTAGTGATCTCAACGGCCCTCTCATCAATATCAACTCCAAATACACAACTCTGAAGTAGTTTTATTTTGCTTTTTAAATCAGGAGCTTCACTTAATTCGCTTTTCTTAGATGGCTTCGAATACGCTGATTTAATCAGCTGTCCAAAAAGTCTGATTAGGAAAGATCCACTTCCGCAACTCGGATCAAGGATCTTAAAACCATTTAGCTTCTTGATCGTTTCCCCTTTTTCGGAAACTCCTAATTGGTCAAAGACACTGCTTATAATATAATCAACGACAAAAACTGGAGTGTAACAAATCCCACCAGCCTTTTTAAATTCAGGCTTAAAATCTAATTTGAGTTTATTTTTTTCAACAACAAAGACTTTTCCTAAATACTGCTCATATGCATACCCCAACAACTCGACAGGTATAATTGAGAAATCGTAAATATCCTGTACGACTCCATTCTCATCTTCCCCATAAGTTTTAAGAATGATATTTTTGAAAATTATATCTGAAATAGTTGGAAGGTATTTTTTTTCAAGATCATTCTGCTTAAAAAACTCTTTGGAAAGACTCATCTCAAAATGTGGAAAGATAACATTGCTTAACTTCTTACCAATGTTTTTTTCTGAGATTAGATTCTTAAGATTCGAAAGGCCGCTAGCGTCCACACGACGATCTTGAAGATTCCTAATCAAGATCATTTTATCAAGGATTCTTTGAACAATAATATTCAAAGTATTCGGCTCTTTAAGCCCATGAGAAAAGAGATCTTGCCCTAAGGACAATCTCCATTTTTCAAAATCCTCAAGAATTTTTTGATTTAATGGCTTTGATTTTCTTATGACATCTTTATTTTTAATTAGACCATCAAAAAACGCTTTCGCCTGAGAACCCTCGCAAGATGACCTCGTAATATTCTTAAGGATTTTGATAGCTTCATCACTTTCAAAATCCTTCCAAAGGAATGTTGCAAGTAGGTTTGCATTTACATCACTCTCTTTAACCATTCCATACGAGTGATATATATTTAATCTTTCGAAGTTTGTTACAATCGTTATAGGATTCTCGGGAAATGATCTAGCGTAACCAATTCCCTGATAGGCGGCAGACTTACCTGATGTTGTAGAGATTTCCAGATTAACTGATGGTCTTTTAATCTCTATAACAAAATGCGTCTTACCTCTTGAAGAAAGTCGAATATCTAAAAAGCCACCATTGGCCCGCTCCTCAGCAATTACTTCCAATGGATTTTGTTTGTTCCATCCAAGAATTTCAATTAGCGGAAGGATGAAGCTCTGCCTAACCTGGGCCTCATTCATGTCCTTAGGCTTACTAGATTTTATTGAGAGTAACTTTCTACCCTCATCAGAATGCGGAAGAATATCACCACTTTGAATGAGCTTATTAAAATCAGCTATTAAGAACTTCAGCAATCCATTATTGAAAAACGACACAGCACTCCAAATTCAATTCTATGCAAATGAGCAGGATTTTCGTATAAGTAAATTGTATATTTTGTTCATCAAGGATTAAAGTTAAATGATTGAGAACACTCAAGTTTTTGCCTCAAAGATCAAACTTAAGAACGATTCTTTTAGTATGGCAGATAGCAAGTTCATCGACAAAGATACTGTCCAATCAAAACTAATGAACATTGAAGACATTGCAGAAATACTTGCTCAAGATTTTGATGCTGAATTTTCAATTTTTGACCATGAGTCAAATACTACTAAAAACTTCAACTCTAAAATTATCAAGGTTGATAAAGAAACTGGTCTAGTTCTTCTCAATATTTCTGGAAACGCATAATTCCCTTAATTCATCTTTAACACGTCGGCATCTTTCGTAAGACTGTGAAGACTAAACCCATCACTAATACCACGAATATCAACGCCTGCTTTTCGAATATACACTTGCATCGTCTTTAGGTCTTTCCACCCGCCCATCCCCATAACCTGAATAGGTGCGATCCCTCTATTAAGCATCATCGTTGCCCAAGACGCTCTCAGATCATGAAACCTAATACGAGGTAAACCCAACCCCTCAAGCACCCTTCGCAGTTCTCTTGCTTGCTCACCTTTTTCCCAACGATCAATACGGGGCAGAACAAAATGACGATCGATGGACTTTAGTTTTACCTCTCTAAGTATCACCAGGAGGTCATCTGCAAGCTCAATATTTCGATCACACTTAGACTTGGTTAAATCCTTAAAGCCATCTTGTTTCGTCCAAGCGCAATCAATACGACCCATCCTTTGTTCAAAATTTATCTTGTCCCAAGTCAG
>JBBARF010000021.1:0-13039 GCA_040399925.1 Bacteriovoracaceae bacterium | reverse complement strand
CAGTGCATATAACTCCGAGTTTCTCATTCCCGTGTAAAGTGCCATCGCCCAAATCGGGTACCATTCGTGATTTACTATCCTTGCATAACTTAGAAGTTTGCCAGCCTGCTCCTTTGTTAGGACTGCCTCCATTTTCTCCCCTACTCTAAAAGACAATTCAGGTGTTGGATTTGCTCCTATAGCTCTCGTATCGACTGCATACTGGAAACAACCACGAATATACTTAAGGATGTTCTTACGATGACTCTCCGAAAGGTCAATCTTAGCTCTTACTAATTCTTTAATCTCATTTTTGCTGATGTCAGAAATAAGTCGACCTCCCCAAGCACTTAGGGTGTAGGCCCTGAGACATAAACGCATATTTTCAACTGTCTTCTTTGAAATATCTCTCTGCTCAAGCTCAAGAAAGTAATTTTCAAGATGTTGCTGCCATCTCGGTTCTTTAACTTCTTTTAACTTCCGATCTAATAAAAGAACAAGTTCATCTCTCAATTTACGTTCAGCCCTTTGAGCCTCCGTTTTTGATTTAAATCCATTCTTAACTCTCGTAATCGGCTTTTTAGTTAGGTGATCTCTCTTGCAAACATAAGCCCTCCAAACTCCCCTGGATTCATCAAATTTTATCGCCATAAAACTATCTCCAATTAATTATTAAGCTTATCCGCTTTTATCTTGCTTACTCTAAGAGCTTCAATGTGATCATTACTGATCACTAACTTATCAAGATCCTCACGCTTGTATCGATTTGATCTTCCAAATTTGTAGTATTTCATATGGCCCAGACTCGTTAGATTATGAAGTCTTGATATACTGATTCGAAGATACTTCGAGGCATCACCAGAACTCATCCAACTCAAATTATTCTCATCCTCTTTCATACATTTCCCTTGTTTTATTTTCTAGTTCTATATTTATGTTCTCAATAACTCTTTATTCCTAACGATCGTCTTAATATAAATGGCCCTCATTAATTTCTTGGTAGACCTCGAATCAAGCTGTTTAATACTTCCATCTCTTACTCCCGTGAGGAACGCCTTCGTAAAATCCCAGATTTTTTCATTCTCTATATGAGTAACAACCATTCCCATGTCATTAAAGTAAACATCTCGGTGTTCGTCCTTTCGCATTTTGATCTCCTCGTTATGAATACCTCCATCGACTTCAGCGATGAGTCCATATCTTGGAAAAAAGAGATCCACGCAATGACGGCCAATCCAAAACCCTGAATAAAACTGATAACGGGACAGTGATTTTAGATAGATTCTCAGATTATGCTCAAATAAAGTCGTAATGGTTTCAAACTTGTGTGAACGCCTTAAGGCTACTGAAACATGAGAGTAAAGAATCTCCAATTGCTCCAAGCTCAATGTTTGAAAGTATGCTTCTTCATTGGTACTGCTCTGTTGAAGAACTTCATCTAGCTCTACAAGTAAACCTTCAGTGATTTCGTAAATACTCATACAATACAACCCCTATTCAAAATGGCTCTTTTGCCATTAAGTTCTTGATTTTAAAATTGTTACCGTCCTCAGGAAGCACACTCATTAATGTGCATCCCGCTGTTCTTCAGCCGAACAATAGGGCCAGTGGCAAAATTGGTCATCGGTATTTATGGGGATTTTTGGGGACATGCCCTATTATTTATAGAGTAAGGTGAATCATGACTTAAGACAGAACTGATTATTATCGAGAAGAGCAAACTCATTTATTTTCTCTCTATCACGCTTGAAAATATGACTCAGATTTCGTTCATTGATATTTGTATACGCTATATCCTTAGTGAACAGCTTGATACAATCTTCACCATCAATTTCGAAAGGCTCGTCTGGTTTTGGATCAGCCATCCTCCTCTCAATCTCTGCACAAATAAGTTTTAATCTTTTGTAGGTCTTTTTACCAAATACGAAAACCCTACCATTCACGTTGACACTAAATTCTTCATCAATAAACTGAACCTTAAGATTAGTTTTTACTTTTTCTTGCGGCTTATTTCCCTGCCTGAATCGATTTTGAAAATCTTCGAATCCATCTGCATACATTTCTAGATCATAGCTTTTATTTTCAGTGAACGAGATTTTTAGATGTTCAAGGTAAGTCGAAAAGAAATCTTGAGTCGGGTTCTCTCCACTTTTCGTGATAACACTATATGCAAAACCAGCGATGACACTAATCGCTTCAGCAAAAGTGAAATCTTGAAGTTCAAGCCCAACAATCAATTTTTTAAATAATTCCGTTTGTTCTTCAAAATCAATGTTTGAATGGTGAGATCTATTATTTATTTGAAAATTGAATGTAATCTTTTCAGTAATAACTACTTTGAGCGCAACCTCTAAACCGGCTTTTGTCGGTAGAATACATTTATAGATTTCCATAGGTGTATTATCGGCAAAAACACTCTACTACTTAGCTGGATTTCTCACCTATTAGGCTTTTTTCCCAACCAGCGGATAGCTCCTTAAATTGTGATGGCCGGTTAATACGATCTATATCTGCCCTTAAACTGATTACTCTTTCACTTGCAACTTTTATATATTCCCTTAGCTCATTCGTACCCATTTTCGATATATCAGGCACCCCAGGATCGATAGTCACGTCATCCAATAGCCCCATTTTCATTATGTAGCCATCAGCACTCAATCGAGCTTTCATTGCGTCTTGAAGATGCCTTGAAGCTGCCTGGCTATCAGGAACGACCTTCTTAACTTTAATTAGCTGACCTTCTCTGTCCAGATCATCAACGATCATTTCTCTATTCTTTGCTATTTCATAAAAGACCATAGATTGTTCTTCAATTTCTTTTAAAAGCGACAAAGTTTCTGCAATTCTTTGTGAAGGTTTGAGATTTTTTGTGAAACCAAGTTGACTCTCTTCAAGCCAGGCAAGATCACGTCTTATTGTCATCTCTGATACACCCTGGAGAGCAGATAGTTCAGAAATTGATAGGTTGTTTCTCACTAATTGCTGAATACTTTTACGCCTTTTATGAACTTTTAATGACAAATCATTCCAAGAAGATCCCTTGTCAACCATGAGATTTCACCCTCCCAAGCCACTTTATGTGAAGCTTTTTAACAAAGTAACAAATTCGATTGAATAAATGAAGGCCTTGAAGGTCGTTCCAAAAACATTTGTCATGAGAACGTTCGGAAAACCTCAGTTGACCTATTTCGGAACACTGGCTAATTCTCGATGGACGGTCGAAATACTACACTGAGCAAGCTCAGCAATTCTTCTATAGGAAAGCCCTTGAGAAGCTAATTCTTGGATAAGTTTTGAGTTCCTTGATTTCTGTCTGCCTAGTTTCTTCCCCTTTGCGAGAGCGTTTTTAAGTCCTGACCTTACTCTTTCAGCAATTAGCTCCCTTTCTAGCTGAGCAATTGCAGAAATAATCGTAAAGATTGCCTGGCCCATAGGAGTGTTTGTATCGACATTTTCTGAAATGCTTATGAAAGTTATCTTTAGGGCTTTGAACTCTTCCAAGCCCCGTAACAAGTGGCTGGTGGATCTTGCAAATCGGCTGAAAGAATAAACAATTATCTGAGAAATTTCTCCTCTCCGACATGCGAATAATAGCTTATCTAGTCCTGGCCTTGCAGATTTGGCCCCTGAAACACCAAAGTCCTGGAAGGTTTCATATTCAATAATTTCTCTTTGTTCGCAGTATGATTTAATTGCTAAAAATTGGGACTCAAGCCCTTTTTGCTGTTTATCCGTCGAGGTACGAAGATAGATAGCAGCTTTTTTTCCCATGTTTTATTATAACACAACATGTCATACATTGTCAATACAATGTTAAGACACTAAAATAGTAGCATCCGGAGAATTAAAATGAGCGACTTCATTATCCCAGGTAGGAAATACGCTACGGGAAGCAAGAAAATGGTTTCCTGGAGACTTCCAGAAACTTTGATGAGTGAAATTGAAAAGATGGCAAAGAAAAAAGGGTGGACTGTTACAGACCTAGTCACCACTGTTTTAGACCAATTCATACAGCAAGAAGAAGAATCAAAAAATGCAGAGCCAAATAAAAAGAAATGAGTTGCTACAAAAAATCTCTACGCAACTTGCACGGATAATTGCCGAAGTTGAGATTAAAAACTCTATCAATCTATTTGATGTAAATCAGATAGCTGAAGACTTTTATAGAGATTTTCTCAATAACGTTTTCAACACCGCTTTTATTAATATAAACATTGAGAAAAAGAATGCGGCTGCTATAGATCTCGCATGCAAAAGCATAAGTATTGCGATACAGGTCACATCAGATACATCAGCGTCTAAAGTACACAAAACCCTCGCTTCATTTTTAAAAAATGATCTTGATAAAGATTATTCTACTCTTCGCATGCTTTATTTGAAGAAGAAGACAACTTCGAGCACGGAATATAAAACAGAAGGCCGTGTAACTCTTGAGAAGTGGGATCATACGGACTTGATCAAGCACATCCGAGCACTAACTACAGAGCAAATTGAAGAAGTTTGCAAATTTCTTGAAAAAGAGTTGTCTACAAAGCTTCCAAAGCAAGAGGCAAATGAAGTTAAAACAATTATTGATCTCATTGAGTTTATAAGTTCATCCCAGGCATCGTTAGCAGACTCAAACTTTGAGGCTGACCCAGAGAAAAAGATCGAAAAAAGATTTAATGAGTATGCGGACTATTTAAAGACCTTATACACAGACCTATTTATTATTTACAACAATGCGCTTTTAGCTGCTGAACAAGCAAGTGAGTTAGATGCAGTAAAACTCACCAAAATCAGACCTTATTTAAAAGCAAAAAGTATCGAGATTCTTAAAAATAGCCAGAACAATCCTCAAGATGCTCTTCAAAAACTTGAACGCTTTTTCATAGATAAAATCTCTACTTCCGGAATTCAATATGACGAAAGTGCGATCCGGTTCTATTTAATCTCACAAGTCCTCAAATGCAACATTTTCCCTAACGAGGCGCTCGTATGAGTGCATTCCTAACGAAAGACGAGGACATAAGAAAATCTAGCATCTATATAGGAAAAATCATCCTTTCCAAGCTAGACAAGAACCCAGAGAACAAAATAAGTATGCTTGATGTTTACAAACATCTAGAGAAGAACAATGTAACAAGTTACCGACAAATGCTTTTTGCAATATTGTTTTTATATAGCTGTGACTTAATCGATTTTAATTCCTCTTATATTGAGAAGAAATAATGAAACTGAAAAAACTTTATTCAGATCCAAAGATTTTTGATCCTATAACTTTCCAGCCAGGAGTTAACATCATTCTCGGGGAAAGATCGGACGTAAATAAGACAAACGGTGTTGGAAAGTCTGTTTGTATTGAATTTATTAACTTTTGCCTACTAAAAGACAAAGTCCATTCAAGAGTAACTTTAATTGATGAAGCGACTTTACCAAAAGAAACAAGCATCTCTCTTGACCTTGAGATTAACGATGAACCCATAACAATTTGTAGATCGATAGGGAGTGAAGATAAACCTTTAATTACCTATCAGGGCAAAAGCACAATTTATAGCAATTTGGCAGATTCCCTAAACTTCCTTAATAGTTTGATTGCTAATTCAGAAACCAAGAACACAGCGATCCCCTCCTTCAGAGAAATGATGGGGCCACTCATAAGAGATGAAAAATCTGAATTCCAGAATATTTTGCAATGCTATGATATAAATATCAAATCCCCAGTAAACCTCACTCCGCATCTTTATTTTCTACACTTAGACTTATCTATGTATAAAGAGATTAAAGATATCATCACTGAGATAACCAAGAGCACAGATTATATCAAAAAGATTAAATCTAATATCGCAGATATCTACCCGGGCAGGACACTTGAGTCCACTAGATCCGAACTAAATTCATTACAAGATGAACTTGAAAAAATGAAGACTTCCATTGAGGAGTTTCGCACTCTGGAAAGTTTTGAAATACATCAAGATGAAATTATAAGGCTAGAGACAACTCTAGATAATCTGAAAGTAAGGCAACAATCTCTAAAATCTCAGATAGGCCGTATAGAAAAAGCACCTCGTTTTGAAGTGGTTGACACGGATGAAATTGCGATACTTTATGATCAGTTTAAAGAAGGCTTAGGGACACACCTTAAGAAAACTGTTGATCAGGTTCAAGAATTCAAAAAGAAAATCGACAACTTTCAATCAAAAATCTTATCTGACAAAGTACAAAGTCTTAAATCAGAACTTTCCGATGTAACAACAGAATTAAAAAGCACCGATGACAAATTAAGTGAAAAGTTAAAACTCATTGGGCACGAGGGTATATTAAAGAGTTTGAAAAATAGTTTATCCATTTATGATCAGAAGAGTAGCGCTGCCGCAAAACTAAGATCTCTTTTCAACGAACTTGAGGGAGAAGAAAAAACTAAAAAGAGACTATCGGGAGATAAGTCATTAAAAATAATTGAGTACGATTTTGAGATTGAACAGAGAGACGACATAATAAGAAGCTTCGAGAATACAATCCTGGATATCCATTTTTCCCTTATGGGCAACAAGAAAGCTTCATTCAATGTAAAGACCGAAGACAAAGCGAACAAAAAAGAATTTGTACTTATTGACCTTCGAATTGATGATGATGGTAGTCATAGCGTGGACAGAACTAAAGTGTTCATTTACGACATGGCATTACTTACAAACGTGCATACGAGGAAACGTCATCCCAAGATGCTTATCCATGACAATATCTTCGACGTAGATCAAGATACATTAATAAAAAGTCTTAATTTTCTTGAATCGATCAAAGACAAGAATTCTTTCCAATACATTCTAACATTGAATAGAGACAAGATTGAAAACGAAGAAAGTTTAAATCTTATTAAGCTGAATATTGAAGACTGCAAAATAGAATCGTTTTCTAAGCAGAAGAGATTTCTAAAAAAACAATATCAAGAGAAAGGTAAATAGCCATTCTGTAGTTTGTAGTTGCCCCAACTACGGCCACAAACTACAAACGAACTACAAGGGGGGTGATTTTCGATGATTTCGGGTGATTCGAAATCCTGTTCCGAAAATCTCCTCTTAGATAAACACTTAATTTTTTAGAAATAAAAAAGCCCCCTTGCGGAGGCCAATTTATATCTTACGATGGTGGAGGTGGTGGGAATCGAACCCACGTCCGAAAAACCTTCCAATAGAGAGTACCACGTGCGTCTTTGGTGAGTTAGCACCAATACTATTTTTGATTTTTACTGAATCAACAAACAGTCGTTGCTTTTAAAGAGTAACAACACCTGAGCTCTTTGCGGTTTATATTACGGACGATCCGCCATCGTCTTTACCAGCTTTTTGTTATCGGTGCTGGCCCCTCAGGTACTAATTAATCAAAGATTAATTAAGCAGCCATTGCATAATCGTTGCCGATTAAAAGTAGTCGATTTTGAATAGGCCTTCGACCAACCTATGCACGCACTCAATCCTTCTAGTTCCCCGTCAAAACCTGGGCACCCCCGAGAAGTAGTGAGAGTATAACACCGCGGGTTGCGTCAGGCCATGAAAATACTCTTCGAGTACCCTATCCCTATGATTCTTCAACTTTTCATTCTTCTTCTCATCTCCGCCGGCTGCAATAAGACCTACGATCTCGACGCCTGCAACGAGCTGTCTATGAAGCGCTTCAGAGGCTTCGTTGATGCCAAAAAGAAGTTTGATGATAACTGCACAGGCCTTGATGTGAAGTACACGCAGGAGCTCTGTCAGGAAGCATTCAACGGGCTACTTTTTAAACATGATCTTAATCTCGTTAAGAACAAGTATGGCGACAAAGTCGTAGGCTGCTTTAATGAGGATGATTTAAAAAAATATCAGTCGCCTAAGAATTAACGATTCCATCCCAGCACAAGTCGATTCAGAAAAGAAGTGTTTGATCTTGATCATATGAATCAAGTTCAGCTTTAACCCCTAATGCATTACATTTGTAACCTTTTCTCACTGTATTTACATGTATATACAAAAGGCGTATTATGGATTTCGATTGGGACCCCACCAAAAATCGAAAGAATATTCAAAAACATGGAATATCTTTTGAAGATGCGGTGGTTATTTTTTCTGATTTTAATGCTCTCGAGCTATCCGACAAGTCACTCTTTGAAGAGCGCATGGTGCGTATCGAGCTCAATCCCTACATTGGTGTCCTAGTCGTGATTTATTGTGAGCGAAGGGGAAATACCATTAGACTCATCTCAGCTCGCAAAGCGACGACCAACGAAAGGAAAATGTATGAAGAAAGAATATGATTTCAGCAAAGGCAAAAAGGTCACCCCCAACCGGGTAGACCCGTCCCCTAAAATCATGATCTCCATTCGCATGGATACCGTTGTCCTTTCTGCACTTAAAGAAGAGGCGGAGCAGCTAGAAATTGGCTATCAGACACTTATTGCAAATATTCTTGGACGGCATGTGGGAACTCAGTCCTCTTCAATTGAAGAGAGGCTTCTGAAGAAAATTCTCGATCGACTTAACCAAATGGATAAATCAAAGAATAAGAAAGCTCGCCCTGCTTAATCTTTCCACTCCGCCAGCGCAGTGAACCCGTTCGAGGTGTCAATTGCGCCAAAAAAGGCATTTTGGCAGTGACAAATTGCTCCACTTGCTACAAAACGTACCTATGAAAAAAACCTTCAAACTGACTGATCCAAAAAAAGCCCCTGCCCGCCAAGTTGAGTTCGTTAAACACGAAATCAATAAGTACCTCGCTCGTGAAAGAAGAAAGACTCCAGCAGAGGGTGCTGATTATTGGGACTTTGATTGTAAAATCGGAAAAGAAGAAGCCACTGCTAATGAGGTTCACGTGGCCGAGATCAATAAAGGTATTGATCAGGTCGTAAGCTCTGGACTAGAGCAGGTTTATATCGAAATCATGGCCAAGCCTGGTCACAGGGCGAAGAAGAATTCTAAATAAGTCTCACAATGTCTCAAATTGAGTAAGTGCTTCCAGCGCCTCACACCCATAAACCAAACCTGGACCTCCACCCATCATAACGGCCACTCCAATGGTCTCTAACACTTCCCCATGAGTGGCACCGGCCTTCAAGGCATCATGAACGTGGTAAGAAATGCAACCAGCACAAGGAGTTGTAATGGATATAGCAAGTGCCATAAGCTCTTTCACTTTTTTGCTTAGCGCTCCATCCACAAGGGCCTGTTGATGAAGCTGAGCAAATCCTTTCATTGGACCAGATATCTCTGTCGCTAATTTTCCGGCAAACGATTGCAAGCGGTGGTATTTCTCGGGATAGGTTTCAATTGGCATGTCACTCTCCTATTTAGTTAAACCTGAATTAAAACTATTCAAATAGTGGGTCAGCGCCCAAATCTCTTCTTCCGTCAAAAGATCCATCCACTGAGGCATGTCGCCTCTGCCTTCAGTCACTTGAATAAATAGCGTATGATTATTTAATGTTTTACTAGCTTGCTTGAGATTGGCCGCTTTCACTCCATACTTCTTCGAAACAGGGCCATCCCCTTCGCCCTTGACTCCATGGCATTGCAAGCAGTGCTTAGTGTAGAGTTGTCCCCCCTGCTGAGCTAATTTTGCATCAACCAAGGGTGTATAGGGTCTTTTATCAAGCCACTGAAGATAACCATGACGAAGCATCTTGCCGTCTACTTCAAGGCCTTTAAGATAAGAGGGTAATTCCTGCATCTCACTTCGATTTTTTTCTGCCAAAGAGCTTAATGAAAATAACACCAGTAGCATGAGCGTCATGAACTTCATAAGAATCTCCAATGTCATTGAATGAATCAGTCATTGTTCACTCTTTGTATGAAGTTATTGAAGCTCAATTCGTCTTGCAAGGCACACTGATAAGGGAAGCTTAATTTAAAAGTAATTTTTTTGCAGAGAATTTTAGTTGGAAATTTTTTTCTTAATTTCAAACCATTGCTGGTCAAGTATCTCGCGGTCATCTGGATGCGAGATATTAATCAGACTATGCGCCCGCTCATTCAGCGTTTTACCATAAAGGTTAACACTTCCAAATTCCGTCACCACATGATGGACATGGGCCCGTGTCGTAACAACACCTGCCCCTTGCTTGAGGCTTGAGACAATGCGTGGATGACCTTTGGCAGTTCGGGAAGTGAAGGCAAGAATCGGCTTCCCGCCCTCAGAAAGGGCCGCTGCCCCATACACAAAGATGGTAGATTGAGAAGTAATGGATGAGAGGGCCTCTTTAAAGCTTGAGCATGTTTTCATATCTTCACTATAGTGCGCCCAACCCCACTTATGACAGAACTTAAACCCTGATGCCCTTGTCCCTCGGAGATCTCCGTCAGACTATTTTCTAATTTGATCCATTCAAGATGTTTAAACTCATCCCTCACACCACTTTCGGTATAAAGCATCGAGATGTCCTTGGGCCCACCAGTTTTGAATTCTAATTGCTTTGGGTTATAGGCCTGAACAATGAGAAGACCGTTAGGTTTTAAGCTCTTCTCGAGCTGACTGTGGATGCTGGTCCTTATTCCTGCCGGCAGATGGCAAAAAATAGACACAATGGCGTCCCATTTTTGAGTTCCGAAATTGAAATTCTCCAGATCACTAACCTGATAATCAATTTCAACGTTGTTCTGATGAGCTAACGCCAAGGCTTTATTCTTACCTTCGACTGAATAATCAACGGCTGAAACTTTAAATCCAAGACTCGCGAGAAAGACAGCATTTCTTCCCTCACCCTCTCCGATGCAGAGAATATTCGCCTTTTCCGGAAGCAGACCAACTACCGTCGTTAAAAAATGATTGGGATGAATACCGTAAAAATATTCCTGACCCAAGTATCTTTGATCCCAAAACTCTTTCATCTAGTGATCCGCTTTAAGTGCTAGCTCATTCCAATGAAGCATTCCACCAGCTAAATTAGTGACCCGATTAAAACCTTTTGATTTGGCCAAAAGACTCGCCTGAGTTGATCTACCGCCAGAGCGGCAGACAAAAAGATAATTTTCATCCTTTGGGGCCGTTTCAAGAAATTGATGAAGCTCCGGTCCTAAGGTCACGAGTTTGGCACCTTTAATATGACCAAGCTCTCCCACAAACTCATCTGCTCCCCGGACGTCAATAACCTGAAAGTCTCTGACCGCTCCTTCTTCAGTGACGTATAAATTGTTGAGTCCGTTCATGGCTTCGATCTTTGACATTTATTTCTCCTTGATCCAAATGAATCCACGGAATTCATTTAATTTAAAACCAGTCGCTTGATCCTTTGGATAAAGCTTAGTTATGTTGTTCTTAACTTCTGGACTCACGTTTTCTCCATGACAAACCAAACATTGAGCTTGAACGTAGAGCGGCTCGAGGTAGACTTGCTTCCCGTTTTCAAGTTTGTGCAGAATAAATTCTTTTTTGATATCGCCCTTAAAGGTCCCTTGAAACTCTTTAAGATAGGCTTCCGCCCAAGGCTGAGGTTGATTATTTTCATTTCTAGTTTTATGAGATGTGCGTCCGAATTCATATTTGGCGATCCGGACTCCCGCCGCAGTTTTAGCAATCGGTTTGACATTGCCATGACAAAAAGCAATCGCTTTAACCGGACCATCTTCGGCCAAATGCTCAGACAGATTTTTCATCAGAGAGGTTTTTAAGTCACTCGCCAAAACTCTTGCCTCAGATTGAAAGTCCTGGGCATAAGCGTTCGAAAATAAGAATGTAAAAATGAACAAAGACCACTTCATAACTTCCCCGTTGTTAAAACCGGCTTAAGCGGTAATTTGAGATAACTTACTCCATTTTCTTCCCGGGAGGCCATAGGTATTGAGGAGCGAAAGCTTTATTCCGCTCTTTATAAATCTTCCGAATCGGGAGCACTTAATCCTTGTCGAGACTTCAGGCTATGACTCGACCAATCCCCCAGTCATAAGTTTTCCTAAATATCCACCCTTTACTACGCGATCCCCGTTGGTTTGAGGCCCGCTCCTTGTCACACTTTCCAGAAGAACTAACAATGGAGGATTCTATGAAAATTTTAATGATTTCACTTACTGCTCTAATGATGACAGGGCTTGTTGCCTGCGACCAAAGAACTCCGCAGAACAAATTAAACCAGCAGCGTATGGAGGTCGAAGAGGATTTCAAAGAAGACATTCGAGATTCTAAAAAAGAAATGAAAAAGGATAGTCGCGAGTTAGAACGACAACGGATGGAAGAATCTCGCAAAAATAGAGAAATGATCAATGATGCCACCAAAGAACGAAAAGAAGAGTTGAAAGAAGCAGACGAAGACTATGTTGAAGAAGTTACCGAAAAATAAATTGATAAATAAGAGAGAGCAGAACTCATTCTGCTCTCTCTTATTTGTATCAGCTGCAACAAGACCTACGATCTTGAGGCCTGCAATGATCTATCCATGAAGCAGTTCAAGGGTTTCACTGATGCCAAGAAAAAATTTGCTGATCACTGCACTAGCCTTGATGTGAAGTAAACCCAGGAAGTCTGTCAGGCGGCCTTAAATGAATTGATTCTTAAAAATGATCTGGGTCTCATCAAAGAGGAGTATGGGGATCCGATTGTGATCTGTTTTAACGAACAAGACATAAAGAAATATAATAAATGATGATGGAGGCTCTATGAAATCACTTCTAACCACTCTACTCACTCTTACTTTCCTCTCCACCAGTTGCTCCACCATCAAAGACAATAAACGAACAGCTATCGGTACTGGTGTCGGTACGGCCGTTGGAGCGGGTCTGGGAGCAGTTCTCGGTAAAGGCAAAGGTGCCGTCATTGGTGGAGTGATCGGTGGGGGAATCGGCGGTTATGCCGGAAGTCGCATGGACAAACAGGCCAAGGAACTTGAAAAAGTGGCAGAGACTAAAAGAACCGAGGAAGGACTCATCACCAAACTAAAATCAGATATTCTTTTTGATACCGGCAAAGCGAGTCTTAAACCCGCGGCTAAAGAGAATTTAAGATCCATGGCCGATATTATGAAAAAATATCCGGAAAACGTTTTAACGGTTAAAGGTTATACCGACGATACCGGAACTTCTAAGATCAATGAAAAACTCTCCACTCAAAGAGCTGAAGCGGT
>JBBARF010000020.1:0-37346 GCA_040399925.1 Bacteriovoracaceae bacterium | reverse complement strand
TCTCTCGGAAAATTCATTAAACGCGATTTGCGAGTGATCTTTTCCGTCTTTCTCATGTCCATCGGTAAAATCACCAATCACCAGGGCCTTAAGTCCACTGTGAATAATTTTTGCTTGCACCAATTGTTCCAGCATGCGGTGAATGGAGTAACCTCGCTCGCTGACATCTTCGATAAAAAGAATTTTACCTTTAGCTTTCAGTTCCCAATCAGTTCTGAGTGAAGTCTGCAGGAGGCGCAAGTTTCCACCAATGATTTCTCCTGAAATTGTTTTCTTCTTTTTTGCCAGAGCATTGAGAGGGATCAGATTTTCAAAACTCACTTCTTCCATCTCTCCAAAAAGTGCTGAACGCAAGGCCACTCGATCAGCCGTCTGCAATTTTACTGGATCCATCTGACTGATAGTTCTTCCATGAATCGTAGGCCATTTCCAGACTTGATTAAAGTAGAGATGAAGGGCGGTGATATCGCTAAAGCCGATAAATAATTTTGGTTTTTTGGGTGGTTTGATTTTTTTAAGCAAGGGAATGAGTCGCATGGACCCGTAGCCACCTCTTAGGCACCAGATAGCTTTTGAATCCGAATGAAGAGCTCCTTTGAGTTGTTCAAACTGACGTTCCAGAGGAGCTGCAAAAAACTCACTCGGTTCAATCATACCTTTAGGAACTCGTGGAATCAGATTCCATTCTTTGAGGGCCTCAACACCTAGTGGAAGTTTCTCATTTGGGGCAGAAGACGCTGGAGCAATAATATCCACCATGTCACCGGGTTGAAGATAGTTCCAGATTAAGGCCATTTCATTGTCCTAAGAATTGAGATTATCTTCATATTTGAGCATGAAAGCGATTGCAGTCATAGAGCAAAATATTTGGTCTCGATTAAATTTCTGTCAACCAAATTATGAGTGAGAAGGACACTCAGAAAGAACTGGATCGGCCCAGATCACCAGAATTAAAAGTAGGGGCAATATTATTTTTATTACCCGAGTAGAAGTACCCTGTGCATTTTGCCGCGGTTGTCTGGATTGAGTGCTGTGTGAAAATGGAAAAGCGACCTTGCGATTTCATAAAGTTTGTTGAGGAAACAGGCTTAACACAAACAGGATGGTAATACATGACTAAGATTTTTCTGACTCTTTTTGTTCTTCTTTCGCTCGTAGCTTGTGGAAAAGGTGGCGGTGGCGGAGGCCCTGCTGCTGAAGTTGCTTCTACGACAACACCAGCAGATAGTGTAGATACATCAAATCCCATTGATACAAGTACTGGTTATAGCTCTCTTCCTAATGAAGCCTATACTTTTGGCTTTAATGTAAATCTCATCAACATGTCTTCAAGCAACGAAGCCAAATTACAAAAATCCATGGACCTGGTGGCCCGCGTGATTGCCACAAAGGCTTTCCGTGATGGAATTCTTAATCATACTTACAACGGCGTTAAAACTTTTGTTGATAATGGTGGTTATACTAACGCCCAGATTTACAAAAAGATTTTAGATGCTGCTGAAAAGTTATTTCCAGCAAAAAATAATAAAATGGATATGGAAGTCGAACTCTACACTGACACTTCATCCAACACAGTCGGCTATACCAATCCGAGTACAGTTCGAATCTGGATGAATACTAAATATTTCAATAATTATACTGCCACTGGTGCAACGGCGAACTTAACTCACGAATGGCTGCATAAGGTTGGATTTGGTCATGCCGTTTCTTACTCCACCAGCCGTGATTACTCAGTTCCTTATGCTGTAGGACGTTTGATGTCGAAGATCGCAGCGACTCTGGATTAATTAAATCATAATTTCCTGCTCCTCACTTGCTCCTCTAAAGGGCGAGTGGGAGCATCTCAATAATACCATCACGACTCAAAGGATGATTTATGGGAACCTTCGAAAGATCTCTTCCAGTACTTGACTATAAAAATATTGAAGAACCACTTAAAGCTTTTCAACGATTCGTTCAGATTGTTGGAAAGATTAAGCTGGCGACTGTTCCACCGCGCAATCACTGGTGGCATGTAACACTAGCTCTCACCTCAAGAGGACTTACTACTGGGCCCATGCCGTTCGGGCGGGGAGATTTTCCCGATACTTTTGAAATTGAATTCGATCTCATTAATCATCGCCTCAAAGGTTATGATAGCTGGGGCCACTCTTTTATTTTTTCTTTACTCGAATTAAGTGTGGCAGATTTTTACCGATTACTGATGAGTGAATTAAGTCGCATTGGCATTCAAATTCCGATTCACGCTGTTCCCTATAAAATCGAACCAGCCATTCCTTTTGAAAAAGATGAACAGCATATTTTTCGTGAACCAGAACTCATTTCAATATATTTTGATACTTTGAGATTCGCGGATTTCCAGTTGAAAATTTTTGGACGAGATTATATTGGCAAAGAAAGTCCTTCTCAGTTTTTCTGGCACAGTATGGATCTGGCGATGACTCGTTTTAATGGTCGTAAAGCGAGCGATCCTCCTGACCGAAATGAAAGTGCTGTGAATTATGAAGCCTACTCGCATGAAGCGATCAGTTTTGGCTTCTGGGCGGGAGATGCGAGTTTTCCAGAGCCAGCTTTTTATTCCTACATCTGGCCCGAATCAAAAATGCTCACAAGCTATAGACTAGAGCCCAAAGATGCTTACTGGTGGGAAAGTGCTACGGGAACGAAGGCGATACTTCCTTACCGTAGTGTACGGAATTCAGAGCATCCTGGGGAGAATGTTCAGGCATTTTTTCAGAGTGCCTATGATGCTGGATGTGAGGATGCCAATTGGCAGAAGAAACATTTGGACAGCCACGATGTAGGCCTAAATCATCCGAATCCGTTGAATTGATCAACGGATTCGAAAATTGATTAGATACATTCTTTTTTAATTTTAGTCTTCACTGAAATCCGTGGCATGGTGAGCATGCGGGTATCATCCGAGAAGATCAGAGTGAAAGTCCCTTCATTACGGATGGATTGAAATTCTTTAACCGAAAGATTAAAAATGTCTTTCAGCTCGTAACGAGTGTTTAGAGAAAGACAATCTTTTGAGCCACACTTATTTTCGCCAGAAACTAATTGCTTCTCATAAAGATCATTGACCGGAGTCTTAAACAGATCCCAGAATGCTGGATTTTTTAACTTTTGCCATGATGCTAGTGAGAATTCATGGCCAGAGCATTTTCTTGTGTCTTGGGACGACAGACAGAGTGACTCAGTATCTTTAAAATTATCTCTGATCACCTTATAAACATTTACACCAAAATTCATACTAGTTATTTCGCCTTCCATTGCTGGAAGATTGAAGGTGATATAAACCATTCCATCTTTAACGGTGTGATCTTTAATTTCTGGGACAAAACTATTGACCTGCATTCCGTAAAGCTGCTCAAGTTTAGCACCTGTACCAGCTTTTGATTTCAGATATGGGAAGATAACTCTTGAAGCCGGGAATGATTTTTCAGGAACGATGAGATAATCGTTGGTCGTATCACATGATTTCTGGGCCGAGCCAAGTCCTGTAATGCTGAGTTTAAGACTTGGTCCCTCTGAGCTTTTAACATAGAGTGATCCGATATCTGCTCTGACTTCAAGTGGACGATAAGAGATTTCGATGACACAACTTCCAGGACGAAGGATATCGCTACAAGTTCCTTTTTCTCCTGGGAATTGACCACCACTGAAGCTGAAGACACCTTGGTCATCAAGTTTGTGATCTTTTATTGTCAAGGCCACATCACCCTTGTTTTGAATTTCAACTTGTTTGTTTATAACTGTTCCAATTGATACAGAGCCAAAATCAATATCGTTTGAGAAAACTTCACTTGAGATAAGTGTTCCTTCTTTAAACGGTTTTCCGCAGGGTTTGTCGCCACAAGTTTCTAAATCTTCGATCTTAATAGCGATAAGAGGAATCTTTGTCATCTCTCGATCATCACGCTTCAGTGATCCATGTTCAATCATGAGATGATCTTGATGTGTACCGGGAGTTTTGGTATCTAGTACAACGATGATAGTACAAGTCTCGTCTACTTTAAGGACTTCCGGGCATTCTTTTGGATTTTTAATTCGAAATGAATCATCTTTTTCAATACGAAGATCAATTTTGATAGGTTCTTTACTGGTATTAGTAATAACAACTTTCCCTTCAATCGGCTTACCGATAACAGTCGTACCAAAGTCTTGAATCGGTTGACCTGATATTGTCGTGATCGTTACCGATGTCGGAATAATCTCAATTTTAGGTTCAACCACCACGATCGGTTTTTTTACTTCACCACGTATAGGATAGATGATGGTGTGGACATCAGAAGGATCATCTTTCTTAGTATATTCAATAACGACTTGATCAATCACTACTGTTGTATCGCCATTAGGTTTAAATATCACCGGGATTTTTAAAGTGGTTCCAGGTTTAATATCTTCTTTAGTTGGAGTTTTGCCATCAGGAATTGAAACGCGAGTGATGGTCTCTTCTTTTTCTAGTTTGTACTCTATTATGTAAGTGTTTTTTGGATCAATGTTAGTGATCTCTAAGGTTCCAGGCTTACTTGATCCATCAGTTGTGATCAGTACCAGGCCTTCATCAACCACCAGTGGGGTTCCGATCAGCTGATCGGGAGTGGCAATAATGGTAGGGTTTACTGCAGGTATTTCACTGGCCGACTGGGTCGGTGATGATTTGCTGTTCTTAGCAAAAAATTCTGTGGATTCACTACAACCGATGGCAAAAATCAATAGGACCGTGAGGCTTATACTTTTCATAAAAATTATCCGTTGTTCTGGTTTGTTCAACCAGTACAAGTTCAATTCCTGGGCCAATAAAATGAACCTTTTGAATAACTGAAGGGGAGTGTAGGTCATCGAAACAATGGAAAGTGAGGAAGGGGATCATTGCTTTAAGTAGAATGTCTTCGTCTAAGAGTCCGGAGGGTGTCTAAAAATTAAACAGTAGTCTGAAAGCGCTGTTCGAGCGTTTTTATGATCTTCTGGTAGCTCGGATTAGAGAAGCGCTGGTAGAGAAGAGGGAGAATCTCATTTTTTGTTGAAGGCATATCCGGATTGAGCAGAATCTTCACCACGTTGTCCGCGATGATAAAAATCTTCGATAGAACATGCAGACTTTCTGCTGGATTTTCCTCAATACCAATTCCATTAGACTTACCATGAGATTCAGTCATGACTGTTTTGATATAGGAATTCATCATAGGATGCTTATCCACTGCAACTTGAGATGATTTTGCATGCTCCAGGACAATGAGTTTCTCGTGATCTGTTAGGTCTGAAATGTAAAGTTCTGGCATACTGCCAATCTGCATCTGGGCTTCGGTATGCAGACTCACATCCGCGAAGAAGGCGACAAAAGTCAGCGTCTCTAGATGTTTTACTTTGTACCAACTCTGCTTGGTTAAAATATAGTGGCACATCAGTGCCTGCAGATGACAGGCCTGGTAGGCATAGAGAATACGACTATTCAGGAGCATTTTTAAGAGGCTTACTATCTCCGGCGAGTAGATGACCGAAGTCACAATCGAATGAATGGTCGCCTCTGATAATTTGATCGATGTTTCGTCCAGACCAGAGCTATTTATAAATTCGCTGACTATTTTATGGGCGTTCGAAGTTGCCTGAATCATCTCTTCCGGATTTAAATCGTGCCGCTTAAGTCTTTCGGTTAACTCTACGCAGATAAATTCAATGAGAGTTTTCCGGTCTTCTTTTTGGATAAAAAATTCCCGTAATCCATTGTCGTGATAGCGCTCGAGGATCCAACGATCAAAAGACTCTTTGGCATTCATTCGTTTATAGAATTTAAAGTGATGGGCATCTTTTTTTATTCGTATGAATACATTACAAGGAGCTTTGGAGATGTCATAAAAGTAGTGAAGTGGAAATGGCACATAATCATTATGGTTATCAAAGGTATGATCGTCGGCCCCGTAACTCAGATGTTCAGTTACCTGATGGATAAGTTCATCAAAATTCAGTGGCTCTGTGAGGCAGTGAACGTCATGCTTAAGTTCTTCCGATTGACCTAGAATAATGAGTGAGATGGAGAGCCCTTCATCAGCAATGTAATTGAAGAGTTTTTCCGCCGTCTCTTCGTCGTCCACACGAGCGCGGCTGATGATGAGACTGACTTCGGGAAGAATTTTCAATAGGCCAATGGCATCCTCAGCATTCAACTGATGGATGACTTCTGTCCCGACAAATGTTTCCAGTGTAAGGGTGATAAGGTTTTTAGTTTCTAAGTTTTTGTCGATCAGGATCGTCTGACTCATAGAAAAAGTATATCAATTTCGTTTGCGAAGCACCTAAAGAAATCTGAAGCGGCAAGAATTAGTCGTGAATGGATCATAGGGCAGTCCCAAAAGGAAACCAGTTCTTCACTTATCATCAGTCCCCAGTTAAACTCTTTTCATGATTGGTTATATGGATAAGTTTTTAGTTTTTATCGGAGCTTCGGTCGTTTTAGTTCCTCTCTTTCACCGCCTTGGGTTGGGTTCCGTTCTCGGATATCTGACCGCTGGAATTCTCGTGGGCCCTCAGGGATTCAAGTTGATAGCTGATGCTCATGGCGTTCTTCACTTCGCTGAACTGGGGGTCGTCCTCCTCCTTTTCATGATTGGATTAGAGATCCAGCCTCGCAAACATTTTCCGCATTTAAAAATCTACGCTCGTGCTAGAAACAGGGGACATGCTTTTGAACTCCTAGATCTTGGTATCTCCAACTTTAAACGGGAGACTCTTGACTCAAGTGCGAAGTTTGTCAGTGTCACAAATAAGAGTACAGCACAGCTCGCCGAAGTTCTGAGTCGTGATAGTCAACAATCCTATATCAATCCAGGAAAAGTATGAGTGCTATAAAAAATAAAAAAGTTGATAAACTGAAAGCCCTGAGTATTCTTTTAGATTCTCAATTCACTGGTCCTTTCGGAATAAAATTTGGTCTGGATGGAATCATCGGACTCATTCCGGGTATTGGAGATCTAATCACGACGACGATGTCAGTCTACATCCTTTTTCAAGCGGCTACCTTGGGATGCACTCCGGCCACACTTACCCGTATGGGTTTAAATATTGTGATCGAAAATATTGTCGACATTATTCCCATTTTTGGACATCTTTTTGATTTTTTCTGGAAATCAAATAATAAAAATATCGCCCTGCTTGATCAGCACCTTATTAATCCTCGTGCTGTCACTTTAAAATCGAGAATCATTCTAAGTGGACTAATTTTAGTTCTGCTTACATTACTGACTCTATCAGCTGTCATGAGCTTCTACGTCATTCAATGGATCCTTAACTTGTTCTAATTTTTTTCTTGGCACGGTTTCTGCTTGTATAAGGGACAACAACCCCAAGGAGGGCCATATGCTAAAAAAACTCTTAAACACCATCGACACGACCTATGAGGGTTACAAGAACCTAAGAACGTTTTTTTCTTCTGTTTATAATGGAGACTATAAAAATCGTGATGCAGAAATAAACAAGAGATTTCAGCAGTATGAGTCGACAAATACCATCGCTCCCGAAGCTTTTAATCCAAAAATGGAATCGATGGAGCACTCGCAAGGTGTAAGTGGATTCTCAGGTTCTGGTTATAAAGGTGCCGGAAAAGCTCAGGCGGATAAGATGATTCACAACCGCGCACGTCACTAAGTTGGGGTAAAACGCCCAGTAAAAGAAAAGGCCACTTATGTGGCCTTTTCTTTTTTTATTAGCGTTTCGTCGTGCGATCTTGTTGAGTGGGTGGAGTTTTTCCCGGTTGTTTGATTTCTGAATTGTTCGTGAATTTTCTATCCTTGCCTTCTTGCCCTTGAGTTCCTGGAGACTGCATAGGTTTTTGATTCGGTTGATTCGGGGTTTTATTCCCGAGGTTCGATTGGTTTTTACTTGAGTCTTTCATAAAACATCCTTTGTTATGGTTAAACTCTGAGTGATGATTTGCAACCTACGTGCCGTAAATTTACGCGTTTGTAGTGAATGAAGCTTTTTGCTAAGTGACTTTTGGCCCCCTTGAAACGCTCCTCTAGTATTAAACAAAATAATTTTGCTGCTATGCTCGCTCGTCTTTAGTTGAATTCATAAAAGCCTCCGTGCTAAATTGTCTCTCATTCATTAACAAAAGGAATTTCTATGACTTTATACGACATCACTGTCCCAACTTTTATTAAGACACTTAACAATCTTGATTTGATTCTTGATAAAGCAGCGAAGAATGCTGATGCCCGCAAATTTGAAACAATTGTTTTGATGAATGCCCGTCTCGCCCCTGATCAGTTTAACTTTATTCGTCAGGTTCAAATCGCCTGCGATACAGCTAAATTTTGCGCTTCTCGTTTGTCTGGTAAAGAAGCTCCGATGAATGATGATAAAGAAACAACTCTGGCGGAATTAAAAACTCGCATTGGAACAACTCTTTCTTATCTCAAAGATTTTTCTGCGAATGATTTTACAGGTGCTGAAGATAAAAAAATCACCCAACCTCGTTGGGAAGGCAAGTGGCTGACAGGTTCTGAGTATGCTATTCAACACGCACTTCCTAATCTTTTTTTCCACGTGACAACGGCCTACTCAATCCTTCGTCACAATGGCGTAGATATTGGTAAAAAAGATTACCTTGGAGATATGCCGTACAAGCACTAGTTTTAGTTATTTATAGGCCTCCATCAATCAAGATGGAGGCTTTTTTTTCTTTCAAGAATCTGTTTTTTCTCAAACTTAATAATTAAAAGTTATCAAGACGATTAAATAATAATAATTTAATTTTACCCTGACTTGGACGATACTCTCTTCAACGAGATATCTATGAAAAGAAGACATTTCGTCCTGAGTTCACTTGCTGTGACCCTTGGAGGTTTGCCTTTTTCAGGATTATTCGCCAAAAATGATCCCCAAGGAGTTTTTATGATTTCACATCCATCAGATACACGCGGCATTGCCAATCATGGTTGGCTCAAGAGTCGTCATACATTTAGTTTTGCAGAATACTACAATCCTTCACGCATGGGCTTTGGTGCTCTTCGTGTCATTAACGATGATTCCGTTGATGCAGGAATGGGTTTTGGGACTCACCCTCATCGCGATATGGAAATTGTCTCTATTCCTTTGGAAGGATCCCTTAAGCACAAGGACAGTGAAGGCAATGAAGCTGTGATACGCAAAGGTGAGGTCCAAATCATGTCGGCCGGAACAGGCATTGCTCATTCTGAAAAAAATAATTCAGAGGATGAGACGGTTAAGTTTTTACAAATTTGGGTCATGCCCGAAAAACTAGGGATTAAGCCTCGTTATGAGCAGAAAGCTTTTCCTGAGAACGATCGAAAAAATCGTCTGGCAGTTGTGGTATCGCCTGATGGGAGAGACGGCTCAGTGAGTATCAATCAGCAGGCCTTTTTCTCACTCGCTAATCTGGATCAGGGTAAAACAGTTGAGTATAAACAGTTACGCCAAGGAAATGGAGTCTATATCTTTGTGATCAAAGGATCTGTCCTTGTAGAGAGTTTGACGTTGAACCTACGAGATGGACTAGCGGTTGAAAAATTTGAGACACTGAAGCTCGCGGCTACTCAAGATTCTGAAATTTTACTTATGGAAGTACCTGTATAAAAAGTGCCCCATGATGCTGAAAAGATTCCTCTGCCCGAAATATAAGATCAAGTGAGTGCGGTATACTTGCGGTAGACTTTATATGAGGTTCGGAATGTGCGGTGCTAAGATGGTTAGCAAGCACAGGAGGATTTTATGGCCACTTCAACTTTCCGTAACAACCAACTTCATTCCCAGAAAAGAACTCAAGCAACGAATGAAACCACTCTCTACACTTCTTATCGTTCCGTAGGAGTAGAGTTTGGATTTATCATGGTGCTGACGGCGGTCTTAGGAATATTTCTTCCTCATTTCCTCGGTCTCAATTTAAGTTTTATGCATAGTTTAGTTTTAGGAGCGGCGGGAGCTCTCTCTGTTTATGGCGGCATGATTAAAAATCCATCCAAGGCCTACAGAATTAATTTGGGGTTGGGGATTTTCTTTTTACTCAATGCTGTCATTGGCTACATGGTAGGGGATGCAGGAGCGCCACGCTTTGGCTTCTATCCGCCGGAACAACTTGATCGGATGGCTCCGGGATTTTTAGAACTCGCCACCACTGATCACTTAGTTCATGCCCTCTTAGCGCTGGTGTTTTTCATTGAAGCTCTCACTTGGAAGTTTCACATTTACCCCAGTCATGCCAAACCTTTTCTTCATTCAAGACCATTTAGAATTGGTATGAGAATTTTATCCGTGACCGTCATCTTCACAATTATTGTCGCAGTGGTTTACAACATCAGGGGTTTTTAGATGCCCCAGCCGACATACCAAAAAGCCATGGCGTAAATTAAGACGATGATGACGACAATCAAATCAGTGATATTACCTAACAGTCCGGCTTCTACATATTGGGTGTGGAAGCGGGCGGCTATGTACTGCTTGGCCTTGGTACCCATAGTGATTGAAGCTCCAAAGCCTAGGAGAGCAAGAATTGAGAGCGAAAACCACCACGTCATACTCTTCTCACGAGAAGCAGCAGGAGAGGTTTGAACTTGAGTCTCAGTCTTCTTTAATGCTATCAAGTCAGGTGAAACTGTCGCCGTGACCTGGGCCGCCGCTTGTGGAGTGGCTTCGCCACGTAAAAATTTTTCTCTTTCACGAATGCCTTGAGTATCGGGGATCATGTGTTTTGTTGTAGGAGTTTTGTCACCCATTGGTTGCAGTTGCAGATTCCCATGAACGCTGACAACATCACCCACCAAGTATTCACTCTGTGGTAATGTTTTATTCCATACCATCTTAAAGTCCTGACGATTAATTCTTGCCGAAAATTTAATGAACATATTTTGAAAGCCCCACGTGTCTTTAATCAGATCAGTGGTGGTGAAGTCCAGCTGTGTCTGTTTGGTCACATCACGAATCGTTAAAGATCCGTTAGCGCGGTAGTGATGAGGCTTGATTTGAGAAATCGAAAGACTTTTGAAAGACATGGTCGGATAGAGTGAGGTTTTAAAAAAATCATTTGATTTAAGGTGACCATCACGCATTTTATTTCCGGTATCGATGCTTTGCGATTCAATCACCAGCGTGAGAGATTTAAAAGTTTTTGTTTTCTCATCGTAGTCCATCTGACCTTCAAATTTAGTGAAGCGTCCCGTGACTTCGGACACCTTGAGATAAGGGATTTCAAAAAGAATTTCAGAATGATCTTTATTAATAATCCAGTTTTGAGCAAACGACGACACTGAGAAGAGTAAGAGCAGAAGTAATATTTTCATGCGTTCATTTTAAACCTCTCAGATCTCTCAGACAATACCTCTAAGCAAATGTTTTTATATGCATTTTTAAAATCAATTTCATCTTTGTTGGCCTTAAGGGTTGCATCTTCTGCAGATGTGGGGAAAATGAAAATACGAGCTTAAGCAAAACTCAAGACTTACCGGAGATGGTTAGTCTTTATAAAAACCAAGGAAGTCGATTCATGACAAAAACATTTCTTTTTCTCTTTGCTACTTTTTTCTTCTCTACCTCGAGCCCGGCCGCTGTTCCTAACCTCGCTCTGACTTGGGATACGAATGTGACGACAATTGGAATGACGAGCTCTCAGGAAGCCAAAATTCAAGGTGCCGAACGAAAAATGCAGGCCGTGATTGCTTCAGACGCTTTCAGAACAAAAATTCTGAACCATACTTATGGTGGAAGGAAAACTTTTGTTAACAACAATGGATTAACTAACTCTCAGATCTATATCAAGATGTTGGAAGGTGCTGAAAAACTTAAACCGGCCAAAAACAACACGATGGATTTAACCATCAAGACCTATTATGAGAACTCATCGACGGTCGGTTATACGATGACAGGAAGTTCGACCATCAATATGAACACGAAATTTTTAAATTCTTATACTTCAAATAACGTATCTAGAAATATGATCCATGAATGGCTCCATAAAATTGGATTCGGACATGCGGTCTCATACTCAACCAGTCGCGATTACTCTGTTCCTTATGCCGTCGGCAGAATCATGGAACAACTCGCAGCTAATTACTAGGAGAATAAAATGAAAAGTTTACTACTTACAGGGCTGCTAATGTTATCGAATCAAGCTTTTTCACAGACGGTGAAAGAGTACGATGAAACCCAGGAAAAACAGTGTCACAAAGAATTAAAAACCCTGGGCTGTGTGAAGAGCAATGGTGATCAGGACAGTACTTGTGCTGAAAGCAAAAAAGCCAAACTGTCGAAGTTATGCTCCAGCATGCATGAAGAAAAGAAAAGCTAGTTTTAACGAGGAAGCTCGCCTTTAAAGAGGCGGGCCGCTTTTTTACTGTCATCGTCATCTGTCACCACGTAAAAATTGTTTCCTGAAACCCACAGACCTTCTGGCTTATGTTTAAAGTTTAATGGATATTGTTTTGAAACTTTTAAGTCTTCACCTAGCATTCCCAATATTGATCCTGTTACTTCTCCATCTTCATAGGTCGAAACAGAATTCTCTGCCACGGCCGTAAAATAGATCTGATCTCCCATGATGGCGGCGTCAGTGAAGCTGTACCCTGGTTCTAGTATGACCGGATGAATGCTTAAAAAGCCAAACGTCACAAAATCAATTTTAATGACGGCATTCTCATTTTTTGAACCATTACCCCTTTGAAAAAGATAGAGCTCTTCTCCCTTAAGGATGGAGCCTTCAATATTGAGTTCAGAGAAAGTCGTCAGAAGTTTTTGATAGAGGGGAGAACAATCAAACTGAGTCACGACACCCGTGTCGAGGTTAAACTTAGCGGCCCGCATCCGCTGGGGTGTTGATCCTGAAGGCATACAATAAAGAAAATTTTCAAAAAGAAACAAGGACTCGAGATCTGGCTTAGCGGCTTTTCTTTCCCGATGTCCTGCCGGAAGTTCACCTGGAAAAAGGCGATAACTTGTACCCGGGCCCTCAAAATCTAGGGGATAAGAAAATAAAGAGAGTTCATCATCAGCGATGATAAACATCTCATCATTCACCCACACCATTCCGCTCGCAGCAGAAAGGAAGGGAGATTTAAGTTCTTCGAGGAGAATGAGTTTTAAGGGTAGCAATTATTTACAAATATCATAAGATATCCCTTGGTTATTTAAGGCAAGCTGATTATTACTTTATGTTCAAGTTTTGTCCATCTGACCTTCATCACTTGCGTGCTAATTTACCCATAACTTGCAAGGAGATCACAATGAAAATCCTCACTTTTTTAATGCTTTTTTCCCTAACTTCCTGCCTTTGGGCGCGTGACCTGGAGCTACGTACAGTGGAGCATGTAGATATTTCCCGCTATGTTGGAAAATGGTATGCCATTTCAGCTATGCCCCAGTTCTTTACCCGAAAATGTCTTGGTCAAACTGCTGAATATGCCGTCATTAACCCTCAGACTATTAGTGTTCTGAATACTTGTTTGAAAGGTAAGGGGCAGACTACTATTTCTGGTGAAGCAGTGGTGACTAATGCTGCTACGAATGCTGAGCTTGATGTGAGATTTAATAATTTTTTCACACGCCTTTTCAGGGTTGTGGGGGATTACAACATAATTAAGCTTGATGCTGACTATCGTTTCGTTACGATCGCAAGCCATGACCGTAAATCTCTTTGGATCATGTCACGAACTCCTACGATGCCTCAGGATATCTATGATGAGTATGTGAAAGATGCTAAGGGCCAGAAGCTTCCATTTGAAAAACTAAAGCTCTCTAGGTTTCAATGAGTATTTCAAGGACCCTCAAAGAGAAATTTGATTCCTATGATCTGGAAAGCACAGATCGTATCATCCGCATGGCGTGGGAAGATAGAACTAGTTATGCCGCCATAACACTACAGTTTAACCTTACGCCTTCTGAAATTGTTCATTTTATGCGCTATAATCTGGATGAGGCACGGTTCAAGAGATGGAGAAAACGCGTCTTTGAGAAGGGATCTCTTAAGAATGCGCCTCATTCAGATTATCGTTTCAAATGCCGGTCACAAAGAATTGACGGTAGTACTAAAAATCACAAATAATTTTAACGTCCACAGAAGGGTTCTAATCCAATTGGTTCTCACCAGTCTGTGAATTCTTTGTTCATTGAATCCCTCCAGCAGTAATTTGCTATGGAGGGGAACTTGGATGGTGAAAGTCACCAGCCAGATCATGATAACGATAATTAAAATCGTAAGAGTATAGGTAGAGACGTCACGAATAACGGCCACAATTGCTAGTAGGAGTTCTGTGAGCATTAAAGGCACAACAACCCATGATATTCTATCCTGATGGTGCTTCATCGCAGTTTTAAAAGTTAATTGATCGAGAAACATAAAACTTGGGTAGTGAAGTCGTTGTACCAGCCAAATGATCCCGAAAAGTGCAGCAGAAATGAACAACGTTAAAGAGTCCAAGTTAATCATGAATTCTTCCTATCTTTTTAAAGGGACTGAAACGGACTTCAATTTTTTTACAATACGTGACATTTAAATCTGGAGTTAATTTTATCTCAGGTAAAAGAGAAGAAAAATTATCCTGCAGAGAAAGGACTTCCGCTGATTGTAGTTCCCATGGTCTGTGGTGAACCCGACCTTCATAGATGAATTCTTGATCAGTAGTAAAAAGTGAGTATCTTTCGGTGGACCATTGATCAAAACCAGATGATTTTATTCTGGAACCCATTTGGGCTTCAAGTTCCAAATGCCATGGTCCTCTTTGGTGTTTGAAATAATAATGATCCTCTACAAGCTTCGCATCAATCCTTGCATGTTGATATGGAAGATGAAAAAAATTTCGAGCAATAAACTTCCCCAAGAGGGAATCAGTATCCAACGTGAAAAAGTAAACGCCCTTAATCCCTCCTACATCCACATAGGTCCTGAGATTAAGCTCCCACAGATCTGATAGTCCTGGTATTGCAGGAAGGTAAGGAAAACGGATCTTCTTCATTCTGAAGGGTACAATAGAAACAATGGCACTGCCTTGATAGAGATCAAGCTCGAAGGGACAGTGGAGGGCTAAAGTTTCTGCAGAGACCTGGTAATGCATGAAAAGAACATCATGCCATTCTTGTGATATAATCCAGCTTTCAGCCTTCAAAGGTAATGAATCTCCGGGATGATTTCAGTTTTAACTGACTGGAGAATAAACCCATTGTCTAATGCTTTTTTTACCAGGAGCTGGGCTTTTTTTAAATCAGATGCTTCGGTAAGATCGATACGCATAAGAATTTTTCTCATACACGGCTTTTTGGCTTCATCTAAATCAACAACCAGTTCACTTTTTACTTCTACGCTTTTGAAAGTAAGTTTTGAGTAGTGCGCATAGACTTTAAATGTCGCAAGAAAGCAGTTTTGAAGAGCAAGGAGATATAAGTCTTCCGGACTCATCCCGATACCTGAACCGTCAAATTCTTTGGGAACTGCACAACTGATTTCATTCCCGGAGGCATCAGTCTTCCAGTTTGTTTCCATTCCCGGGGTTGCTTTGGAGGATCCGAAAAAAGAGATGGGGTAACTTAGCATACAAGACTCCTAATCAATGGAATTCCATAATCTGTTTTTTTCATCTTGAGATAAATTCTCCAGTCCGAGCGAGAATTCCGTAATCGTCTCTGACCCAGACTTTTTAACCCCTCTCATCATCATGCACATATGACAGCCAGATACTTTTACAAACACAGCTCGGGCATCAATGAGTTGATAAAGGGAAGTGGCCACCTGAGAGGTTAACCGTTCCTGCACTTGTAATCTATGAGCATACACATCAACCAGTCGAGGGATTTTCGAAAGCCCAATAATTTTATTTTTTGGAAAGTAGGCAACATTAACCCTCCCCCAAAAAGGAAGCATGTGGTGCTCGCAAAGACTGAAAAATTCGATGTCTTTGACTGAAACTAAACCATGGCCTTCACCGGGAAAAATTCCCCCACCGACAGCTTGCTGAGGGGTGATGTTATAGCCTGAGCAGATTTCTTTTATGGCCTTAGAAAAACGTTCTGGAGTTTTTATGAGCCCTTCGCGATTTAGATCTTCACCAACTGACTGGAGAATAAGTTCACCTGCGTTTCTTACAAGATCAATGGTCATAATACCTCTTTAGATGAAGGTAAGTGTTTCACATTATTAAGACCTGGGACAGGGTGTCCAATCTTTGTAGAAGCTAAAGTTTAAGGTTTTGTAAACTGTGCTAGATAATGGCCATGACAGTACTAAGCATTTTGTCGCCTTTACTGATAAGCTTTTCAAGCTCTTTGAGTCTTTTGACCTGAATATCCTGTTCTGAAATATCTGCGGCCGATATTTGCTTAAGGTTAAGGAATGAGCCTTTAATTTTTCCCATCATGACTTTTTCTCTCCCCCTTAAAACCTGCTCAACCACCGTTTTGATATCAGAATTTGCAATATAGGTTCTAGTGCCTTCGCTACTTAATTTGTCCTCCAAAATAACATTATAAGAAAGAAGATCTCTCAAACTAATGCTGACCAGGGCCTTAGATATATTAAGTTTTGCCATAAGGTCCTTAGCATCCAGAGGAGTCTGACTCAGGAATAAATGGAACCAGATCTTTCCATGAATCTTTTTGAATCCCCAATACTGGATAAATTCACCTACAAGCTCGCTAAGGTTATCAACTTCGGGACATTTTTTATGTTTCAAACGGATAACCTCTCTTGAGTAAACTTCTTGCATCATAACAGAGACCTCATGGTTTTCAAGTTTTAATGGTTGTAAACGAGAGTAGAACTTCTATTTATGCCTGCTTATAAGGTAGTTCATAAACATAAAGAGAGCCGAAGTATCTGCGCCCTGAAAAGAACTAAGAATATCCCTGACCTCTTCTATGATCATTTCAGATTTTTCCTGAGTCATTTTCTGAGCTTCTCTTAATTGCTCCTCAGTCCACGGCACTTGAGTAAATTGGGTTTTCCTTAACTGATGGACAGGATAATAGAGCTCGGGATTCAGAGTGATGAGCTGCAAGGTAGTATAATTTATCAGGCCTTCTTTAAGATCTTTGCCGTAGTCCTTACCTGTTTCAGGAGAATAATCTAAATTGTCATCGATAAGCTGAAAAACCACCCCTAGTTTCAAACCTATGCTTCTGCACTTGGTGACAGTCTCAGGATCCTTCTTGGCCACAATGGCTGCGGCTGAGCAGCACCAGGAAAGAAGCGCCCCTGTCTTTTTCTCAGCCACTTCGTTGAGTTCATCAAATCCGATCATTTCTTTTGTCTTAAGCTCATCCTGAAGAAATTCCCCTTCAACAATACTTTGGAGAGTCTCCGCCAGAGTTTTCAAAATGCCAAACTGGTGAGATTCAACGAGTTCGGCAATGACTTTTGCCAGTAAGAAATCTCCTGCCAAAACCGCCCGGGAATTCGACACTATTTGATTCAGCGCTTTTTCTCCTCGTCGGAGTTTCGCCTCATCTATGACATCATCATGGATTAGGGAGGCATTATGTATCATCTCAGCTGCTCTTGATATTAGCTCTATGTCTTTCTGAGAAAGAGAAAATATCTCGCCAAAAAGTGAGATGAGTTGGGGCCTGACCATTTTTCCGCTGTTGGACAGATATTTATCGACAAGGTTTTGTACGATCATTTCCATGTTTTTCCTGCTTCCAATTTTATTCATTGTCCAATTATTATAGCACTCAGTCATACAATGGTTTAGGGGTACTTAAATTTTCCAAGATTTGTCCTATTGAACAAATCCTGTTTTTTTATTTTAGCGATTTTTACAGGACTGATTAAATGAAGGAATTCATCAATAATTGCCTCTGGAAGTTTATTCAAGCAGTGAAGAATGAGCTCCATACCCTCTCTTTCTGTAGGATTTAGTTGTATCTCCATTTCTCCCCAGCATTGATGGTCAAGACAAAAGCGATCGAGAGTTTCTCTGAGTTCAGAATAGCTGATTAAGTGACCACTTGATTTAATATGGCCATCATCTCGACCTAGAATTTTGAGACCGCGATTGCTAAGAGATGCTTTATCAGGAAGCTTTAAATAGCCTTCATGATCTAGGAGTTCACTTATAGAAGTTAAGCTCCATTCTTCCTGCTTACTAACTCTATAGGAAAATAGGGACTGGCTTCTGACGAAAAGATTATTATTGATATCTGTTTTGATGTCATGAATAGGCAATGGAGAGTAATGCCCATCAGGATCTGCTCCCGTGCAAAGCTGTGATGAAACTTCGGTCATCCCAAATGTTCTGACTAGAGGCCATCCTAAATGGGTAAACCTATCGGCAAGTTCGCGGCTTAAAAAATCTCCACCAACCAGGACTGTTTTGAGTGTTCCTGGACTAGTGATATTCAATTTTACAAGATCAAAAACCTGAGTCGGAACAAGAGATATGACTGTTACTTTATGTTTTAAAATTTTGTCTACCAGACCATCGGCTGACCAAGGCCTGAGATCAATTGGAGAATGTCCTAAAAGTTGTGCCCTGAAATAAATGGACAGGCCTCCTATATGATATAGGGGAAGTGAAGCTCCCCAGATATCATCTTTTGTCAGCCCCAGTCGTTCGTTGACAGCACTCGCATTTCTCAAGAGTGCTTGTTTAGAAATGAGATAACCTTTCCAACTGCCACCGGTAGTTCCAGATGAGGCGAGCAGGTAGTGCTGAGATATATTTTCTGTTTTTAGTTTCAGACTCAGTTCCAGGATCTCCACTTCATTAAGAGTAGGGACAAGGAAGATGTTATCCTCCTTAGTGTTTATATCGAACACAGACGGCTCCACTGTTGATCCAGAAGAAAGGCTGTCGATTCTTCAATTTTTTGAGGGTCTGGTAAAAAGCCCTCAAGGTAATTTCCATGGAAAAGATTGCGCCCATTCTCGTAGAGCGCCGGAGTTAATAAACCATGAAAAAGATTCAGATTGCCCCGTTTGATAAGCTCTCTATATGCATGGACCTGACCAAGAGGATGTCCCATATAGCCACTAAAGATGGTATTTTCCTCAAGTGAGACCTTATGCATGCGATTGGGTTTATAGATCAAAGTCTCAAAAGTAGGACTTTCTATAAAATCACTTGCTGTTGGAACAGGGATATCAGACCAGGATGATGTCGAAGTGGGATCTTCGATATAATCAATGCGGGCAATTTGTTGGATACTGAGACGGGAAAAGAATTTAAACAGTTCTTTTTCCTTGAAGATTCCATTGGCATCCAATCTTATACGACACTGGCTTTTTAAAATATCCGTTGGAATTTCATCATCAATACTCATTATCTTGTATTTCACCACTGGAGAATCAACCTTTGTTCCTCGTAACCACAATTGATGATTAAAGAATGGAACATTAGGAAGGGGGGACTTTTTCAACTGAAGCTGACGAAGAATACTCATATGATATTGATTATTTTTATTGGGAAACGATTCAAGAAAATCTTCAACAGACTGATCTCCTAGATTTTCGTGGGGGAAATAATCCGCCAATTCATGATCGATAAGATTGGTCTTTAAAAAGACTCCCTTTCGTAGCTCGGTTCCCGAGCTGTGATTGAAAGGATGTTTGGGAGTTAACTGATAGTGACTAAAAAAGATGTCCATAACTTATGTCCATTATAGTTAATATTGAAAAAAGGATCATATGGATGGCGGCCCATTTTAGGCCAACATTCAACTGGCTTCCTTCTTTGGTATACACGATCCCGCAAAAGGGCATAGCGATAAGGAGTCCCCAATAGCTAAAGCCGAATTCACCAGATGTTCCGAACAAGAGTAGGTAGGGAAGTAGGATCGTCATTGAGACCAAAAGCCTATATTTAAAAGAACTCATTCTGGTCGCCAGAGTCATCTTGTTAACGGCCTTATCAAGATCCCTGTCACGTAGGTTATTGATGCCTATAAAAGTGACAGAGAGAAGACCAAATTGAGTAGCCATTAAGAGTGCCGTAAGATTAATTTCGGAGGCGTAAATGTAGAGAGAGCCCAAAAAAGAAAAAAGTCCAAAGAAAAGAAATACAAAAATTTCACCTAGTCCTCGATAGGCCAGTGAGATAATTCCTCCAGTGTAACCATAAGTTAAATATAGGGAGACTAGCCCGAGTACTAAAATAATTGGGCCGCCTCTTAAAACAAGCGGGATCGAAAGTATAAGGGCTCCAAGGACAGATCCGTACGCCCATTTCTTAATTGTTTTTTCAGATACTAAACCTGAAGCCGTCACTCTTTTTGGCCCAAGCCTTATTTTATCTGAGCCCTTTTGATGATCAATTAAATCATTAAAAAAATTTGTCGCCATCTGAATCAGCATAGCGGATAAAACGGTGCATAGGAGGAGGTACACGGGTATCTGTGGAGTAATTTTAAACGCATAATAAAAACTGACGGTCGGAGGGAAAATGCTCACAATCAACGTTTTTGGCCTTGAAGCCATAAAAAAGTTTTTCATGATACACCTTTCCGTCTCAGTAATTCTCTGACCTCCATGGAGGCCGTAAGGACCCGATGATCTGTTTCCAGATAAAAAATTTCAATCCCTAGCGGGGAAATCCTTTGCTCTATGAGTTCTTTGTATTTCAAATCTCTATTCCCTATGATCCAGGTGATTTTATTTTTAAACTCAGAATAATGAGAATACTGGGGAATCATTTGGGATAATCTAAAGCAATCAAAAAGAGCAGCACTTTTTCGAAGTAGATTCTCATCGAGGTTTTGATTCATCATTGAGGAGTTGAAAAGCTCCAGACTGTTCCAAAACTTTTCAAACTCAGTAACGTTAAGATTTAACATTTTATATAAAACCTGATCTTCCCATATTTTCCTATTACCTATTTCATCTTCTCTCAAACCAGGATGAGCACTTAGAAGAATTAACTGACTCAGATTAAAATTATTCCTCTTTGCCACTTCCAGTGCGATTCTGCCGCCCATGGAGTAACCAACTAAAATGTCCTGAGATTCAGTTCTCTGGCCCAGAATCGTTTCTTCTTCCGAATACAAATCATGCAGAATCACTCCATTATCCTGATTGATCACGGGATTCCAGTCCGACGGCGATCCAAAAAGACCGTGATAAAAGTGTTTCATAAGTTCCACTCCTCAAGAAATTGACGAGATTCAACTTGGAGTGGACTAATTTCTAAGATCTGAGCATCTGGCAACTCATTCAGCGAATTTGTATATTTAAGATTAAAGCCCTCAGAAATTGTTCTGAATGATCGGCCATGTTCCATCACCAAACGATAATCCATCTTTAAAACTTCAAATATTCTCCCGCCCGAATTATTAATAACGATACATTTCAAATTCGGAGGGAAATTTAAAAGGCTGCCTAGATCATAGCTAAATGTCATATCCCCGAGGATGCAATAGACAGTTTCCTCTGTTGAAAGGCACCATCCTTGGGCTGTTGCAATTTGCCCATCAATACCATTTACTCCACGACAGGCCATGATTTCAAATGGCCTAGTTTGGACTAGTTCAAAGTAGCGAATAGGAAGAGAATTCCCGAGGAACACCTTGGATCCTTCCGGGATCTGGTCATGGATTTTTTTTATGATAGAAATTTCAGCATTGGGATATTTTTCACACAGAAAACTTAATCTTGAGCAAGCCTCATATTGAAAAGGTATTGGACGATTAGGAAGACATTCCCAGAATTCATTTCTTGTCTGTAGTTGTGCCGCAGATAGATTTTCAACTGTTCCGTGAGATAAACCTTTTAATCCTCTGGAGTCGAAACTATAAACGGGGATTTCTACTCCTTCAAGAATTCGCCATAATTTACTCAGAGGTGTGTGGCCGATCCTCACGATACCGTCAAAAGTTTTTTTATTAAAAAGGGAAAGAAGTTCTTTTTCTGATTTTATAGGACTTAAATCTTTTGCTCCCGAACTCACTTCTGCATAAAATGGAAGTCCATAAGAAAGAAACTTTTGAACTAGACAACGCATGCTTTTATTTTCGTGAGAAAAGAGAAAAAGCGGTCTTTGGCATTGTCTCATAAAACTTTCAAAGCTTGAGAATTCCCAAGTTGGAATGGTCTTCGCCTCATCTGCTGAGGTTATGCGGATGTTGAGATGTGCAGGAAATTTTAGTGATGCTAAATCCAGATTATCAAATTCATCAAGTGTCATATCGAAGTAAGCTTTTCTAAATCCTCTGGTGATGACTTCGTGGTCAATGGTTTGGGGAGCACCTGTATTCTGAAGCTTTCGAGGTCTATCTGCCGTTATTAGGAGAAGTTTGCTTTCTGAGTAGAACGCCTCAATCATTGCCGATAAACATTCTGAAACGGCCGTACCAGATGTAGTACAGACAATTGAGATATTATTAGTGGCCTTGCTTAAACCTAGAGCTTTGAAGCTTGCGATTCTTTCATCGACTTCCATTGAAAGTGGATATGGCGAAAATTTGTCCAAAAGTAATTGGTTTCTCGCTCCCGCACAAAAAAACACACCTTCCAATCCGGAGTCACCAATCATAGATAGTGATCCTTTACGACTTTACGCTTAAGCCTGATTTCTTCCTGTTCTTTTACCAGTTGTGAGTCTTCAACAATGCCAACACCACTTTCAATAAAAAAATGATCCTTTTCCCATTGAACATTTCTGATCATGACCAAGCCCATTGGACTTTCAAAATCAGTTCCAATAACTGATCCAAAAAAACGCTCAGGGAATTTTTTTTGATAAACTGTATTTAGAAGAAACTTATGTGACCTTTCTCTTGGGTAACCACCAAGGGCTGCCGTAGGAGAAAGGGTTTTACTGACATCTATCGCACTGATCTTTTTGGAGACCTCTGCTTTTAGTTTTGTCCGGAGATGAATGATGGTTGAAAATTGAGACGTTACTGTGGGGCCAATAATCGCGTTTAATCCTAAGGAGAAGAGTTTCTCACTCAGATCCTGAATGACCAAGTTATGTTCATTTCGATCTTTTAGAGAGTTAAGTAGTTCTGATTCTTCCCCTGACTTGGCAGTTCCTGCTAAGGCTTCAGTTACCAAAGTAGGACCTTCCATCTCAAAAAGAATTTCTGGAGTGCAACCTATTATACCGAACGCTTCATTCCATAAACCATAGGCCCTGCCTTTAGACATTGTAATAGCACTGGCGAAGAGATGTTTTCTTAATAAATAGGGATCATCGGTACGATAATCTTCGCGAGAAACGAGAACGGCTTTTTTTATTTCTTGAGGGATTATTTTTTTTAATTCACAGAAATCCAGTGAGAAAGTATCGTCAAAGTTTTCTACTCCAATGACAGCAGGCAGAGGATTTGACTCCTCAAGATAGGTTCTTAATTCTAGCAATGTTATTTTAAGATATTTTGTCGTTTGATGGTAAAGAAACTCATCTCTATAAAAATGCTTACAAAATATTGATATTTGATTCTCTGTTGAATCATTCTTTTTGTTTGAGAGCGATCCGCCTTTTAAAAGAATAACTGAATGACCTTGGTCAGTTACAAGAAATGAACCTCTTTGGAAAAATTCTTCGTCAATCCAGGGATGACTGACGGCCCTCGCCTTCATTAGAATCTCCAAGGAAATTGTTTGAAATTTTTTTCCCGTTTTTGTAGAAATGATTCCCGGCCTTCCTGAGCTTCATCAGTTTCATAGGCAAGCCTTGTGGCCTCTCCTGCAAAAACTTGCTGCCCTATGAGCCCATCATCAATCAAATTAAAACTGAATTTTAGCATTTTTATCGCCATAGGGGATTTTGCGCATATTTTTTTTGCCCAGGATAAAGCCTCATTTTCTATTTCAAGATGAGTGACCACTCTATTAACCATTCCCATTTCAAAAGCTTCCTGGGCAGAGTAAATATCACCAAGGAAAAATATTTCTCTGGCTCTTTTTTGACCGACCTGACGGGCGAGATAGGCAGATCCGAACCCACCGTCAAAACTAGCGACGTCAGGATCTGTTTGCAAAAATTGAGCATGCTCTTTAGAAGCGATTGTTAAATCACAAGTGACATGTAAGGAATGCCCCCCGCCTACTGCCCAACCTGGAACAACTGCAATAACGACTTTTGGCATAAAACGGATCATACGCTGGACTTCTAGAATATGCAGCCTACCTAAACTTCCCCTGTATTTAGATTTTTCATCATACTCATATCCATTCTTTCCTCGGACTGTCTGATCGCCTCCAGAGGAAAATGAAAAGCCACCATCTTTACTTGAAGGGCCATTTCCTGTGATGAGAACCACTCCCACATCTGTTTGTGACTGAGACCATTCTAAGGCTATCAATAGTTCATCCACCGTTTGTGGTCTAAAAGCATTTCGCATATCCGGACGATTGAAGGCAATTCTCACTGCCCCGGTTTCAACTGCTTTATGAAGTGTAATGTCATCAAATTGAAATTCATTAACCGGGAACCATGCTCTTGGATCAAAACAAGGGGATATCATTTTTTGTCTCCGTAGCTTTCATATAAGTAGGCGATACCACCAAATATGGGTTTAAACTTAAAGTTCTCGTGATCAGAATTCTCTTTCATGATGCTGATAAACTTAGCACCAGAGGGGAATTTCTCGGAGCTTGCAATAAGATACTCATAGGCATCCTTTCTCCCCGAGATAAGTCCAAAAAGAGGGACATAAATTTTTAAAAGATTAAAATACGCTCTTGCCAGAACTTTATTCTCTGGCTGACCAAACTCGAGAATATAAAGAGAATTTGAAACTCTGGATAATTCCCTTAATCCTAGAGCAAGGTCTTCGACGTTTCTGACTCCAAATGAAACCGTAGTCGCATCAAAGGTTTTATCTTTAAAAGGAAGTTGAGTGATATCGGCCGTGAAGAAAGTTGCCTTTGAGTTTTCTTTGATCGCCCTGGTCTTTGCAAATGTTATCATCTCATCCGAAAAATCAATGGCTGTTACATTCCTGCACCCTTTGTGCTCAAACATGAAGGCCAGGTCACCCGTGCCTGTAGCGCAATCTAAAACCTTGGCCGGTTTATTTTTCATAACTTCGTTTACGACTCGAGTCTTCCAAAGGCGATGAGTCCCCACAGAGAGAACATCATTTAAAAGATCGTAACGGCCGGCAATATCGTTAAACATGTCTTTTACAAAGGCTGATTTACTCATTTAAAGCTCCACCTTGAGATCAAGGCCTACCGCGAGTTTTGATAGACGCTCTACTAGTTCTTCATACTGAAATATCGAAAGCGCCTGCTCTTTATCAGATAAGGCTTGGGCCGGTTGAGGATGGACTTCTACCATGATTCCGTCTGCTCCTGCAGCCATAGACGCCAGACTGGCATCGATCACATACTTAGATGCACCCATGGCATGAGAGGGATCTACAATGACTGAAAAGGGGGTTTCTTTTTTTAACCAGATGACTGATCCAAGATCGAGCATATTTCTAAGTTTGTTGTCAAAAGTGCGTACACCTCTTTCACAGAGGATGACTTTTTCAGCTCCGAGAGGATAGAGGTAATCAGCAGAACCAAGCCATTCAGATAGAGTTGCAGAAAAAGATCTTTTTAAAATTACCGGACAATCCTGAAGGGCTAGCTCTTTGAGAAGTTCATAGTTGTACATATTCCTTGCACCAACTTGAAAGACATCTACCACTCCTCTAAAGCTTTCAATCTGTCTTGGATCGGTGATCTCCGAAACAAAAGAGAAGTCCTTTTCCTTTTTTAATTCCTTAATGATAGAGAGCGCTTCAGCACCTAGCCCCTGAAAGGATGATTTCTGACTTCGCATTTTATAAGTTCCTCCTCTAATAAAAGAGGGGCAGCTTTTCATGCTGAGAATACTCTGCATCTGCTCTTTGGATTCAATAGAGCAGGGACCCGCAATAATTTTAAAAGTCTTCATAAATACCTTAAAACTGTAGAGAGTTTTCCAAATACTTATCAATTTCAAAAATACTATTGAAGACTTTCATATTCTCAATAGTGTCCGCTTTAGTTTTAAGCAATGGCAATTTTTGATCAAAGACGATGATCTTTGTTGTTGTATCAACTAAAGATTCTATCACTCTAATAACTTCTGGATCCTTGTGCTCAGCCACTAAAAAAATAAATTTCGGCTTCATAATGTTTATAAGTACCAGGAGAAAATCAGTGGAGCGCTCGTTACTGAAGAGGCAGTTATCCATTCTGTGGGCGGTGAGGAGCATTTCAAGACCAGAGTCTGCAATCCTGTTTTTATTTGATTCAAGTGAAATTGACAAACTTTTAATATCTCTGAAGTTTTGTTTTTCTCTGTGTGCACGCTGACTGGCCTGGATGTGAATGAATCTCTCAAAAGCATCAATCTGAGCAGCATCAGTGATCTTTTTTTCTTTCCAGTTTTGACAGAGGCCATCGAGAGCAGGAATTAATTTTAATGAGATATCAATTGGAGTGTTCAGTTCAAAAACTTTTTTTAATTCGTGATAGGCCACATCAAATCTTTTGGCATTGAAGCTTTCCTCAATGATATATAGTGACTGGTAGAAGGTAACTGCAGATTTTTTGGTAAAGAGCTCAGTGTCACTGAATTTCTCTTTTGTAACAGAAAGATAGATTTTCTTAAGCTCTTCAGTATCCAGCGATGAAAGCTGACTGATTCTCATACCAATGTTGGTAAGTTTGTTAAAGAGTGTAAGTCTTTCTATGTCTTCGTCAGAATAAAGTCTATGGTTAGACTCATTTCGTGCAGGAGTAATGCTGTTGTAGCGCTTTTCCCAAGCTCGAATACAAGCGTCTGAGATTCCAGAAATTTGTGCAGCAGCCTGAATACTATAATGACCCATTTTTTCGTCCTTGGTTTAAAATCGTTTAAACTCTGATACTGAGGGGAATTATACCAGAGTTTAAGGAGGTGTAAACTTTAAAGATTTTGAAATATGCAGAAATGTCTTTATGTCACTGAAATGACTGACTTAACGTAACGAGAGATATTTTTTAAACTAGTTTGTGAAGAACTTTACAGCTTTTTTTAAAGAATCTATCCATGCATCAAGATAGCCGGCATGGGCAAGACCCGATTAACGAGTAAGATATGTAAACAACGCTGCCTCATCACCCTGATCAAAGGCCACAAGAAGATCGCCTTTTGCCGATTGAGCAATCCCTTCAGGTTTTTCTACCTGATAACTGGTGATCTGTTTGAGTTCATTTCCGTCAAAACTCCAGATACTTCCTCCGCCATCTTCCAGAGTTGCGCTTACAATAAGTGTTCCATCACGATTGAGTAAAATATCAGAAATTTTTTCCTCGGTTCCTCCGGCACTGGCAAAATCTAGAATAGCTGAAACCTTAACAGCATTTGGATCAAGCTTGCCTGTTGAGAAGATGCTGGCGACAGATCCTAGTTCTAAAATAATACCTGCTCCAGCTTTGGGTTGAGAGTCTTTTAATCCAACATAGAGCAAACCATTTTTAACATAGCTAGATTCAATTTCAATCAGCTTATCAAAACTTGCCTGCATGCTAGTGATTCGAATATCAGTTGCAGAACTCAGGGCCTTAAGCAGTTCCGGTCGAAGTTCAACAACTGAAGTTTCTACCAGCACATGACCCTTAAGTTTTCCTCTAACAAAAAGATTGCGCTCTTTGAGAACTTTGCCTTTTTTGTTCCGGCTCTGTGAAGACATGGCATAAATGAAGCCATTCTCGCTGCTAAGGGATTCAATATCGGTCATTATCTTAAGATTTTCCATCATCACTGGAGCTTGATCAACGTTACCATCTTTATCCATGAGAAAGAGCATGGCCGAATCAGCTTCAGTTGTGTCATCGATGGCTATTAGATAATTATTTGTTTGTGGTAAGTAGAGGGCCGCAGAAGGCTCAAAAGATTTTAACTGCTGTTTGAGCTTCTTAGGAATGGTCATTTCTTGGGGGACCATGAATGCTAAAAACAGGATAAAGATAGCAGATTTCATTTAAACCTCATGAGAAAGGGTATGGTGCTTCAATGCTATGAAAATATGGACAAAATAAAAAGCTATTAGCATACGAAATTAAGCTTTCTCCCCATTTACCGATACAGTGCTCATGAAAAGCCTGTTTTTATTAACTCTTCTTTCGACCTCTGCTTTTGCTGTAAAAGGCGAGTACATTCAAGGGCATGACCTTGCTTCCACGTGTATGTTGACATTTTTTGTCAAGAAAGGTGAGAAGGTTTTAACGGGGACTTGTTCAGGAAGCTTTATCGGGAATAAAACATTCGTCACGGCCGAACATTGTTATGATGAGGTTGCTCACAACAGTGAAAAATTTCAATCTCAGCAATTGCCGCAGAAGTCTTTTTTTACCTGTCCAGGATCAGAAAAAAAATACCAAGTTCAAAATCTTTTTCCAATGAAGAATAGTCGTTCTAGTGAATGGCAAGACTTGGCCTTAATAAAAGTAGAGGAGAGCGTTGATGCTCCACCGATTCAATTACCAAAGTCTGCTGATGAAATCGAAAACGCTTTGAAAGATAAAGAGAATTGTTACATGAGTGGCTACGGTCTTGATAACGAAGATAAGTACGGGGTGCTTAAAACAGCTCGTGTTGCCAGTCTGGAGAATAGCCCAAAAGATCTCTTTAGTGTTGGCTCGACTCAACGAGTTCGTCTGCGAGAAAATTATACCGATCACGGTGATTCGGGCGGACCGCTATATTGCAAAACTCCTAATGGTACTATTTTGATAGGTGCAGTCCACGGCGGAGTCAAGGGTGTAAAATTTAATGATGTGGAAAAGATTAATGCCGCCCTTGATTGGATCAACTATCACAAAGATAACGCCAATTCAAATGAGGATACTTTCCAGAGAGTGATGATTAATTCTGATTTATGCCAGAACTTGATAGAGTGTTCAGAAGCCATGAAAAAGCTCAATGCTCTTTCTGGTGATGTAGAGAAAGTTATGTCAAAGCTCATCAAGAAAAGTGATGCATACAAAATGGAAGTTCTGCTTGGTGGGGAGACATTAGTTGTAAAGATGGAAGAAGTTTGGGAAGAAATGATCAAACAGTGGGAAAAAAATGATTGTTATAAAAAACTTTATCCAGATAAATCGAATTAATACGATAGCAGCAAGTATTGAGAGTAACTGACATCAGCTTTCACCGCTATACTTTTCCAAATAAGTATATTTTTCTTTGTTAAACTAGATTTTAGTCTTTTTTCTGCTAGCTTTTGAATTGAAAAGAGGGACTCTTTGGTTCTGCAGGAACTCGTTGTGAACAAAGGGCAGAGTTGAGCCAGAAACCCATTTCCTAGGCCGTTGTGTAGCGAAGATTCGTGACAGGCCCTGAAGACACAGGAGTCCTATTAAGGCAGCTTGGACCTGCATTGGCGGGACAGACACCCTGAGTTTCAGTCACCAGGTCTGGAACAATTTGCGTGATGTCGAGGGAACGCTGGGAGCCCGAACATTTGCAGAGGGACTTTTTTACTGTAGGGATAACTTTTTTGGCCAGGACAGATCTTCTACGTTGCCTAAATCCAGTACAATTCCCTCTGCTTTTATGAGAAAGTTTGGAGAGTAGGTATTATGAAACTTTTCTGGTCTTTATTTCTATGTGGAGCTGCCATGGCGCAACAGATGTCAATGCCATCTAAAAATGTCTTAGGTACTCTTTTAAAAAAATGCTGTGATTCTCCTAAAACTGGTTTTTATCGTGATGGTTTTTGCCACACAGGATCCCAGGATCACGGCACACATGTGGCGTGCTCCACAGTCACTAAAGAATTTCTGGATTTTACTAAGACAAAGGGGAACGATCTCACAACACCTCGACCGGAGCGGAACTTCCCAGGACTAAAGCCTGGGGACAAGTGGTGTTTGTGTGCACTTCGCTGGCTCGAAGCCAAGCAAGCGGGAGTAGCACCAAAGCTTGACCTAGAAGCAACCCATGAAAAAATGATTGAGTTTGCAACGATGACCGAGCTTAAGCAGTAGGAGCCAAGATTGGAAACAAATTTTTCTGTCCAGTGTCCCTACTGTGGCGAACAGATATGGATGGAGTTCTATCCTGAAGATGGAAGCCAGCAAGAAATGGTTGTTGACTGTGAAGTTTGCTGTAATCCCATTCTGTACGTCGTTACTTTTAAAGGTGAGGATTCAAGACTTAGAGTCGAGAGAGCACAGTGAACCAGGAAGTTAATGCTCCCCATGGTTTTGTGACTGATATTTTTGAACGTGATTTCAGTTTCCATGAAGAAAAAATCAATTTAGTTTGGAGTAAGCTTCAGCGACGAGAAACTTTCACCAGAGGCCAGTTGTTTCCTTACCGAGTAGAATTCGCAGCATCTTCACAGGAGGGCGAGTTTTCTGCTGGAGAGCTGAATATTCATCATGGACCTTTTTTAAGTCTTCATGGAGCAATAGGAACAGTGACAAGTTCTTATCGTGGGCTGGATTATTTCTATGGCTCCTATTTGATGAGTTTTAGATTCATTCGACCAGTAAAGTTAGAATTTTTTCGCGAGGACAAAAAAATCAAAGTTAAGGTCAAGGCCTACGTTAGGCCGTGGATGAAGTCAGTCTGGCGTTTAAGTAATAGAATCTTGTGGTTCGGCTTTCAACTTTCGATGACATGAAAATGCTTAAATTGTTCGCAGACAACTGAGGATAATGGTTATTCCTGTTTATAACAGCTTACAATTATTCATTCTCACAAATGAAGCATGACATCTCATAAAATCAGTCTAGGTCTTGGTCATCCCAGTATAAATTGAATTAATCGGTGGGAATGGAATTAATAGGGTCTCATCTCTTTTAGATAGTTATTGGTGATTCATTTTCGAAAGAGACGAGAATGATTTAGATTATTTTTAACAAGTTAACTCATCCTCAGTTGTCTGCGAACAATTTGAACTTAAGATCACCGGCCAGAACGATGAAGGAACTTGCTTTCACATGATGCTGCCAAATGTAATTCGCTAGATCTTAATTAAACTTAGCCGACCCTTTCGATGCTAGCTTGAGAGACGCTAAACGAACTTCCCCTGCTACTAAGCAAATACCAGAACCAAGCGCGCTAACCATAATCATAGTCTGAATAAATCCTGTAATCGCTGAAATCAATCTAGATCCGTCGCTAAGCTCCCTAAAAATTCCCCAAGCGCTAAATATCGTGGCCATTCTGGCCTCTTTCTTATTTCATTCAATTTCTTGATTATACAGATTAGAGTTACAGTAAATTTAAAGGGACTTTGGCTTCTTCTTGGCTTTCGTCTTGAACAGAATATTAACTCCGGCATTGACGGTTGGAGTTGTTGTTCCTATCCCACGAATTGTAGTGTTCACTTTAATATTATTTTTATGTAAATTTACACCCATTGTTCCGCCATTCGGTCCCGCTAACAATCCATTCTTGGTTTGAAATCCACGGATATCATTCTTTTCAACTCCACCAAAAATCAGAATTTCAACTCCGTTAGGGGCGGTGACTTCGACATTTCCTAGAATTCGTACACTTTGACCGATATTGCTTCCCTGGTAATTGAGATTAACTCCGGCCGTGATATTTTCGTTCACAGGTTTTGTGATCAGAGCATTTGCATAGACCTGATTGAGGTGGAATGTGGTGTTCTTCAGGACTTGTTCAAGTTTCACTTTGGTTGAGACTGCTCCAGTAGTTTCACCCCAGCTGGTGGGACCGAAACTGTGATACACGCCGACGTCAGTATGGGCCCTGATGCCGTTGTTTTTTTTTGATTTGTAATCAACATTCATGCGATTAGAAAGATCGAGACTGCCGGAAATTCCTGAATAATTTTTTTGAGACGGTGTGAAGCTTCCACTGGCCTGAATGCCACTGACGAAATTCAGATTAACACTTTCACTTTTATAACTGAAAAGAGTTCTGTCATATTCGGTTTTGAAATGGATATTAAAGTAGGTTTTTCCGCTGGCATCAAAACGCTGGCTTGAACTACCGGTACCGATGGTAAATTTACCATTTCTGGAGAATGTTTCATATTTTGCAACCACCATGACGACCTCTGAATCACTAAGTTTGGCTGCTCCGGTTGTGAGACTTAATTCTCTTCTTTTATTTTCATTTAACTCTATAATTTTTTTTATCTGTGTAATCACTTTACTGATGTCATTAGAGGTCTTTAGGAGTGGTTTATCGCTTTGAAAGGTTTCTTCTACCAGTTGACCCAGTTCAGTTTCAACGACAGCTATTTCTTTCAGCTGTCCATCTATGACTTTACTGATCCTCATGTTTGCAGATGAAGAGTTTTCGTGTAATTTGAATCCATCCTTAAATTGTCTGGTGGTGCTGCCATCAATCAAAGTAGTTTCATTTCCATCTGTAACAATCACTCCGAAATGAGAACCACCGGTAATGGTGAGAACATCGTCCCCGGGGAAAAGTGCTTCTCCAACGTAGGCAAGTGTTTCACTAATGTCGTTACAAACTCCGCCACTATAAACATTACCCTCGAGGGCAGCTCCAAATATCTGCTGGAGTGTCAGATCACCGGTGGGAATGGGTTTATTGTCTGGATTAGTTTGTGCATTGTTAGCTTTTGGATTTCGGGAATCGTTGTAGTTGGCATAAAGCTTGTCCCCAATAGTGGCTAAAAGGGCGAGTCGTTCTTTTTTATCGTTGGTGATATGTCCGATAGTTTGCGCCCAGCTGGCCGCGATCTCTTTTTCAGACAATGGAGATGCAGCACTTGCATGCAAGAGGGATTCAGTAATAAGTGATCGACCCAGATCAGATTGTAAATTCACTTCAGGTACGAATGGATTTCCATTGCTGTCGTAACCCGGGAACTGTTCCATATACTTTTTATAAGCGTCTTTCACATCGGAGAGGACAGCATCACCATTGAGTGCACTGGCAGATCTTTCCTGAAAATATTCCTTAACTGTGAGGGCGGTATTTTCCTGGCGATTGATACCTTTGATTCCAGCAGCAGTTGAACCATCTGCGATGAGGAGAATTTCGTAATGAGTTTTTTTAACCGATAATTTTTCATCACATCCTAATAAACTTGTTGGTTCGGTTGTGAATGGTAAAAAAGATATTCCTGATACTCCGTTAGTAGAGGGTTTTTTCAGATATTGATTAAGCTGATAACGACCGAAACTCGTGTGAAAATCTTCCAGAGGCTCAAGAGCCTGGCCAAAAGCTGAGATGGGAAGAAGCATGAAAAGAATCTGGTGTTTCCAAGTCATCTTTACTTATCGACAAACCAGTTAAAAACTTAATCGGAAGAGTCCTACAAAAGGAGTCAGGTGTATAACAGGCCAAGTTGTAAATTCAGACAATGGAAAACAATTTAATTTCACCCAACAAATTATTTTTGGCAGTATGAGCTTTGAATCCTCGATGGGGATTTTCGAAACGGACAGCGGTGGTGAGAACAGTCCGGCTCATGAGGGTGGGCACTCAGTGCAGTCAGCTATCCTTGGACCGCTTTACTTTCCATCCATCGGCTTAAGCTATTTAATATCTGGATTTTATGTCGATAAAATGGAAGTTTGGGCTGATCAGGCCGGCGCGAAGACTCAACCTAATAAGTCCGAGACTCTATTCGGATGCTCTAATAAGTAATGGTTCCAATTCACAAAATAGATCGATTTCTTTTCCTTTAATTCATGGGATCCAAGGTTCATGTGGGAAATAAAAGTACCAAAAACCAGCTATTGAGACAGAGTTATCACGAAGGTTCAAGTACTCGCTTGTATGGTTAGTATCTTGTTGAGGCTCCCTCCGGTATGGGCCGTGCCCATTAGATCTCCCGCCAATACCTTCGCTTTTTGAAGGAGCATACGAACCAGCTTGTGACCGAGAAAAGTTTGAAGGCTCAACAACGAAAGTCGAAGCTTTTCTAAGCTCGCTATAACTTGCTAAATAGTTTGAGAATGTTTATGATTTATTTAATAACACTCATTAATACCGGGAGATTCTCATGGCCGTTAAGAAAGCAACAAAGAAAGCAGTAAAGAAAGCTACAAAAAAAGTAGCAGCTAAGAAAGCTACGAAAAAAGTAGCAGCTAAAAAAGCTACGAAAAAAGTGGCAGCTAAGAAAGCTACTAAAAAAGTGGCAGCGAAGAAAGCTACAAAAAAAGTGGCAGCGAAGAAAGCTACAAAAAAAGTGGCAGCTAAAAAGCCAACTGAAAATATAGCGGCACCTGCTCCTGTGGTTGCTCCAAGTACCGAAACTGTTTAATTTCAAGATGTATTTTTAAAGGGGGCTTTGCCCCCTTTTTTTTAATAAAATTACCAAAATGATTAATTCTGAAGAACCTTCTTGTACTTGTGAAATCATTTGGAGTCCCACCGGTATTAGTTTCACCCATATTAGATTTTAGACAAAAATTTTCTGAACAAAAGAGCTTACAAGATCAAGAAATTCAAGGAGAGAGGTTTGGTAGGGAGCATACGAAGTCGTATGTGAATCAGGAAAGTTTGAGGCTTAACGACGAAAGTCAAAATAATTGGATAGGGAGCACCCGTCAGGCCATATCGTTAATATCATGGGAAATTGGATGTTTAAAAAGCTTGAGAATTAAGTTTTATGGCGAAATCTCCGAAGAAGAGAAATGATCAAATATTCCATTTTGTTATGCTTTTCTCTGTATCTATTACCGTTTGCCAATGGGACTGTGCCCATTCGGGATCAAGTTCAGGAGTTACTGCCTAAAGAATTGAGTAGCTTGAGTGCTGTAGATACTCGTCAGCAGTTAGAGCAAAAATTTGCTAAGGCGATCAAGAAAAAGTCAGATGCCGATACACTCTATCTACATTATTTTGAAGACAAAAACGATGTCACGATTGGAATAAAAAAAGGCGTCTTCGACTATCTCTACGTCGAAATACCAAAGAATGTCTCGGATAAAAAAACCGGATTTTATAAAACAATTATTAATCAACTGACGGAAGTACAAAAGAAAGAAATTGCGACAAAAAATCAAAGCAATACTTCGCATGAAGCTGGCAGATATATTCTGATTGATTTGCCTGAGGAAGGTTTGAAATTAGAATTTGTGAACAACGAGACAAAAGATCTGCGCTCAATTATCATTACTCCCCAAATAAAGAAATAATATGAAAACTTTGTTTTCTTTCCTTTTGTTGATGGTCTCTCCTTTGATTCTTGCTCAGGATAAGGAGTGCGGCGCGCTCCATCCCGAACTAGATGAAATCCTGAGGATAAGTAAGCATATTGAATGGGAAGCGGCTTCCAGTAAAGATGTGAAGAATGCTCATTGTCTTCGTAAAAACAAAGTGACTGAAGATGAAATGAATAATTGGTTAGACAAAAATCACTCAGCAGAAAATATCTCAAAGAAAATCAATGGTATTAATTTTGAAAATGAATCGGCGGAAGATTTAAAGAGCTTTGAATTCTTGACGAATGCGACGACTTTTTTTGGAGATCCGGATCCCTCTCGACAAAAAACTTTTTCCTCGAAATGTAAAAAAGTTGATTGTGCAGTAAAAGAAATTTTCGGAAAAGAAGTCGGGACTCAGTTGTTGTTTATGCAAAGAAAGTATGGAATGAATGGATCCCATCTTGCTCGGACAAATTCTTCGAGTTGGAAAAAATCAGAATTAGATGTCATTTTGCTTTCATTAACTGATTTTCCTGAAGGGGTTTTACCTTTTGAGGAGAATCGACCTCTAGTGCATTTCTCTAGGGGCTATATGCGAGGTCCTGGACAGGAAAGAGTTATTGCTAATGCCAGTATTGAAATTTTTGACCTCTGGAATGATCAATCTCCAGAAGAAAAACGCTACACTCTGAATCATGAGTTAGGCCATGCTCTCGCTGGAGTGACTGGTATTGATGATAGTCAAAAATGGATGAAGCTTTCAGGTTGGGAGACGACTACAAAAGTGGTCGGAGGAAAGAAAGAGAAAGTTCTCAAGCTAAATAAACCAAGTGAGATTATTTCTAAGTATGGTTTGACTAATAATTGGGAGGATTTTGCGGAGTCGGTTTCGGCTTACCGTTACAATCCGAAGAAGTTAAAAAAAATAAGTCCTGAGAAATATGCACTCATTAAAGAAGTTATTTTTGATAATGTCGAATATACCTCTGAAGAAGCCTGTAAAAATCCTAAAAGGCTGAGCCAGTCTGTGAAAGAAAAGACTGAGCAGCTGATTAAAAACTGGAAGCCAAGTGCATCCGAATTGCAGGTCATCGGAAATAAATGTTCCAACCAAGCTGTTTCCATTTTAAGTGCCAGGGGAGTAGTAAACCTGAGTGATAAGGTGATTCAAGATTGTTACCAAAATGCCATTCACCAGCAGGCCAAGATGGTAGGGCTTAAATCTCTTAATAACCTTCCGAATAAAGAATTTTTAGCCCCCATGGTGAGAAATATGAAACTGAGTCCAATGCAGCCTGAGAAATTGAAGGGTATCGTTTCTTCTGTGCGGAATACTCATCGGGCCTCGTTGAAAGCGCAATTTAACAAGGCCTTTAAAAATGACTATTACTTCAAGCCCTCGACATCAAAAAGTGAATTCCAATACAGCTATCAAAACTTTGATGCAGCAATTGGGTTTGATTCATTCAAAAAGCAAAAGGAATTCGCTAATATCACTCATAAAGCCTCTGAACAGATTAAGAAGAACGGCTCCCTAAGAAGATGGTTGAAATTGGATTATTCTGATTCTGAAATCTCAGAAGTCGTAGATGCGATTATAAAATAGTTTAGAGGATTAATTCAACGACCCAATTACGATACTTTACTTTCTTAAATCAGACCGTCTCGTAAATTTCAGCCGAATCCGACAAAAAAGCGCGACTCTATAACTGCATTGTATAATTTTGTAGTTTTAATTTCGTCTATCTTTGCTGGTCTTTCTATCTTTTACATACTGACTAGAAAATCATTGGGATTCCCAACAGTCATAGGAGTTTTTCAAGCTTCGCTACGCTGAATTAACTAAGCCTTTGTGACCAAAAGCGGCAGAAAAGAAATGAATCGAAGCATGCTGGGAGATCCTGGGATAATCCAAACTTAATTTTCTTATTGTTTACCCAATGCTATGATTAGGTATCTTAAGGTTCGGCATTTGCTCAGAAGGGAATTTTTTTAATGGAACACTTTTCAAAAATTACTACTTTGTTCGAAAAGTTTACCACTGGAGTGGTCATTCACGATTCCTGTGGCGAGGTTCTTTTTGCAAATTCAGCTGCCTTGAAACTTTTAAGTCTTAGCAAGGAACAAATGCTGGGTAAGGCACTGACTGATTCCTATTGGCGCTTTATCAGGGAGGATGGAACCACTATGCCCTTGGATGAATTTCCAGTCGCGCAGGTTATATCTTCTAATGATGAGATTAAAAATTTTGTCGTAGGTGTGGTCGAGTCTGATCTTGTACACCCAACATGGGTATTATGTAATGCCCATCCCGAGTTTGACCTAACTGGAGAGT
>JBBARF010000019.1:0-37484 GCA_040399925.1 Bacteriovoracaceae bacterium | reverse complement strand
CCTCCTTTCTATGCAGCGATAAAACGTATGTTGATCCCTGTAGGTCTACACCACGTCTTTTACCCTCCAATCCTTTATGAGTTTGGAGAATTTGTTTCTTCAACTGGTGAAGTTCTTCGTGGAGAGGCTGCTCGTTACTTCGGTGGTGATCCAACTGCGGGAACATTCATGGCTTCAGAATATCCCATGATGATGTTTGGTTTGCCTGCTGCTTCTCTGGCCATTTACCTACGTGCAAAACCTGAGAAAAGAAAGGCCATTGGCGGGGTAATGTTGGCTGCAGCTCTGACCGTGTTTATCACTGGTATCAGTGAGCCGATTGAATTTGCTTTTATTTTTGTAGCACCCATTCTTTTTGTTTTCCATATCGTGCTGACATTTCTCACAGGTCAATTATCAACCATGCTTGATATTCATCTAGGTTATACTTTCTCGGCTTCTCTCATTGATTTATTCCTCGGTGCCTTTAATCAGAAAAATATTTTACTCTTTATTTTTGTTACTGGTCCGGTTGCTGCCCTATCGTACTTTCTGTCTTTCTACTACGCTATCGGTTGGTTGAATTTAAAAACTCCGGGACGTGAGGATAAAGAAGAAGATGAAGAGATTGCAAGTTTTGGTCACAATCAGGATAAAGCGACTGCAGTTCTGGAAGCACTAGGTGGTTCGTCCAACATTAAACACATCGATGCCTGTATCACACGCCTTCGTCTGGCGGTGGTTGATGCTGGTGCCGTCAATACTCAAAAACTTAAAGCTCTCGGAGCAACCGGTAGTTTAAATGCTGGTGGTGGTAACTTTCAGGTTATCTTTGGAACACAATCCGATTCACTGAAAGAACAGATCAAAAAGATTATTGCAAACTCTGGTCTCTTTATTGTGAACTCACCAATGAAGGGAAACCTCGTTGACCTTTCCCTGGTTCCTGATGAAATGTTCTCTCAGAAGATGATGGGAGAAGGTGTTGCCATTGAACCAACTGAAGGAAAAGTCTACGCTCCTTGTGATGGCATCGTAGGAACAATTTTTAAAACAAATCATGCTGTTGGGATAATTGCTGACAACGGAACTGAAATCTTGATTCACGTCGGAATTGATACAGTAAAAATGAATGGTGAAGGATTCAAAGGTTTTGTTAAAGACGGAGTCCGAGTGAAAAGAGGTCAAATCCTTATCGAATTCGATCTGGCATTGATTAAGGCTCGCGCTAAATCTTCAATCACTCCGGTAATCATTACGAACAGTGCCGATCTCAAATCTGTAACCGTGGAAAAAAATGCTGGTTCAATTCAGTCTATGGCCTCATTGATAAAAGTAAGGAACTAATATGTTAGAAAAGAAAATGGTTATCTTAAACGAAGAAGGTATGCACGCTCGTCCAGCAGGTGCTTTTGTTAAAACTGCTAATGAATTCAAATCAGCGGTTGAAATCCGTGCCAATGGCATGAGTAAGAATGGTAAGTCACTGATGGGGCTCATGAGTCTGGGACTAGCCAAGGATTCTGAAATTACACTCGTGGTTAATGGTGATGATGAATCACAAGCACTGGATAAGCTTTCTTTTCTCGTTCAAAATAAATTTCAACTCTAGGTTAGGCCATGCTTGTTGGTAAAAATGCTTCTGGTGGTATTGCCTATGGCTGTGCCATGGTTATCAAAACTATTATCATTAAAATCGAAAATGAGCCGGCAACGGATGTAGATTTTGAATGCCAGCGCTTCCAGCATACGCTGGTAGCTGCCAAAGCTGATATCAATAAGCTCTACGAAAAAGTAAAAAAATACGTGGGTGACGAAGAAGCTCAAATCTTTGAAGCCCACTCGATGCTTCTGGATGATCCAGAGCTTATCGATACCGTTGAAGGATTCATCAAGACAAATAAATGGAAGGCTTCAAAAGCAATTGATGAAGCCGCAAAGCAGTTCATCACTTTATTTGAATCAATGGATAATGCTTACATGCGTGAGCGTGCCCTAGATATTAAAGACGTGACTGAGAGACTTCTCAAAAAAGTTCTAGGACTCAATTTTCAGGATCTCTCAAATCTGGAAGAAGAAGTTATTCTCGTCGCCCATGATATCACCCCTTCTCAATTTGCTTCTTTAGATCACTCAAAAGTCCTCGCGATTGTGACTGAGATTGGTGGAAAGACGTCACATACGGCGATTATGGCCCGTACGTTGGAAATCCCAGCGGTCGTTGGTACGAAAGAAGCAACACTTAAAATTAAAAATGCGGAAAATATTATTGTAGATGGGGATTCTGGCCTCATCGAGATCAAACCCAATGCTCAAAAGCTCAAAGAATTTGAAGCCAAGAAAAAAGCTCTTCTGGAAGTGAAGACAGCTCTTGAGAAAATCAAAAATGTTCCGGTTCAAACAAAGGACGGCTTCGCTCTCCACCTTGAAGCTAATATCACATCGGCAGCTGATGTTTCTTCAGCTCTAAAAAATCAGGCCCAAGGGGTTGGACTTTTCCGGACTGAGTTTATTTTCATGGATCGAAGTTCTGCTCCCACTGAAGATGAACAAACAGAAATTTATAAAACGGTTCTTGAGAAGATGGAAGGGCGACCGACTGTTATTAGGACACTGGATATTGGCGGGGATAAAAACCTTCCATACCTTGGTATTCCAAAGGAAGAAAATCCTTTCTTAGGCTACCGTGCGGTTCGCTACTGCCTTCACAACCTCCCTCTCTTCAAAACTCAACTTCGCGCCCTTTTAAGGTCATCCCCTGCTGGAAAATTAGGGATCATGTTCCCTATGATCACAAATCTGGAAGAGATTATCGCCTGCCGCAAACTTCTGGAAGAATGTCGCGCTGAACTTATTAACGAAAAAAAATCAGTCTCAAACGATATTAAAGTTGGGATCATGATTGAAGTGCCGGCAGCTGCACTCATTGCTGACCTTCTGGCCAAGCACGTGGACTTCTTTAGTATTGGAACCAATGATCTAACTCAATATGTGTGCGCTGTTGATCGCATGAACGAAAACGTGCATGATCTTTATGATTCTTATCATCCCGGCTTTTTGCGTCTCACGAAGTTTGTGATTGAATCGGCCAACAATGCAGGCATCGAAGTTTGTATGTGTGGAGAAGTTGCAGCTGATCCCAAACTCACCGATGTACTGATTGGAATGGGACTCACTCACTTCAGCATGAATCCTGCCTCTATTCTCAAAATCAAAGATCGTATTCTCAAAACAGATAAGAAAGAGGCCAAGATCAAAGCCGAAAAAGTGGTCACACTTTCAACAGGCGAAGAGATCCGTAATTTTCTCAATCAGTAAAAACCGAGGAATTCCACATGCAATTTGAATATCAAATGCTCACTATCATGACGCTCATTTTTCTTTTTGCGTGGCTACCAAGTAGTATTGGGAAGTACTTATCATTCGGTAGAAAATGGATTGGAGGGAATCGCGCTCCCATCCCTGGTGCTGAACTTCTTCCATGGGCCGGCCGTGTTGAAAGGGCCTATGCGAATCTTAAAGATTATTTCCCAGCTTTTGTCGTGGCAATTTTACTTTTAGGGCAAATGGGAAAATTTGATGAAGGCACAAAACTGGCCTCAGCGATTTTTGTTGCTGGTCGGGTTGGTCACTATATTGTGTATGGACTAGGAATCGTCCCGCTTCGAGCTGCAACCTATTGTCTGGCCACTGGGGCAAATCTCTATCTTTTAATAAAAATCCTGCTCTAACTCCCTAAAAATCTTAGATCACCAGCGTGCCATTACGCACCTGTAAACTTTATCCTCAGAAGTGTCCTGTAAGCTTTTTGTGATAGACATAACACCTCGATAATTATGAACTGGTTGGCATATCTACGAGGAGTATTTCATGAAATCTTTCATTTTATTAGCTGTGCTTTCTTTCAGTGCTTTTGCTGCTGATTTAGATAAACGACCATCATCTTTTTCTTTTTCTTCTGGCAAGGCGATCTTTGTTGATTTCACCAACGCTAGTTACAAGATTACTTACGATATAAAAAATAAACAGGCATTTGCTGATGCTGAAATCGCTTTTGATTCGGCTGAGGTCGGTTTCCCTATCTTTGATTCTCAAGTTGATCCGACATCAGTATCAATTGACGGAACTCCTGCAACTCAGACCCTCATCTCTACTCCATCAAATGAAACGAAAGTTCGGGTGATCTCTAAAAGTATCGCTGCAGGTTCTCACATCATGAAAATCTCTCTGCCAATTACTCAGTTGGTTAAGTTTGCTAATGATAACGTGAATAGTGCTTTCTGGATGACCGATCTTACTGATCGCGGCTATCTTGAGAGATACCTTCCCACCAATATGCTCTTTGACCGCATACCGATGCAGTTCAATGTGAAATTCATCGGTGCCAAAGAAAAACAAAAAGTTTATGCCAATGGCGACATTCAGGTTGTGAGTGATTCTGAAATTAATATTTCATTTCGTGAAGGATTGAACGCCAACTGTGTCTACTTCCATACGATGCCAGAATCAGCCGTTCAGGAAAATGCCTTCACTTTCAAATCAGTTGATGGCCGGGTTCTTCCAGCTGTCGTTTATATGATGAACGATGGATCTAATCTCACCGCGAAGCTTGAAACTCAAAAACGCAATATCGTAAAGATTCTTGACGAGTTAGAGTCTGATTACGGTGGATTCGTTCACCCTTCGATTACAGTTTATATCGCTGGATCTGGCGGTATGGAGTATTCAGGAGCGACAATGACTAGCACAAGTGCTCTTGGGCATGAGCTCTTTCACTCATACTTTGCTCGTGGTGTGCTTCACGCCAACGGGAACTCTGGATGGATTGATGAAGCTCTCGCGAGCTGGAGAGACGGTGGTTACAACAGTATATCACGGTTGCCTGGAACAACGACCATGGCAAGTAAGCCTGATTACATTCGTGCGACTGACCGTAACGCTTACAGCTTCGGAGAGCGTTTCTTCTCTCTCATGGATAACAAAGTTAAGACGAGGGGTGGTCTAAAACCCTTTCTACGTGAAATGATGGAAAAACAATCTTTCAAACCTCTTACAACCGAAGAATTTATTGGCTTCATGGATAAATTCTACGGTATGTCGTTTGCGGCAGATTTTAAAAAGTATGTTTATGGCGGGAATAAAGAACTACCTGAAACCAAAGGGATGGAACTTGAATCAACTCCACATAAGATTCACAAGCAAATGACGATCGAAGAACTGAAAAGTTATCTTTAATAAAAAAGGGAGCCTCCCTTTTTTATTAGTCTTCAAATAAATCATTTAGACGTTTAGGATTGTCATTCATAATTAAATTTATTTCACTCTCTGAAAGGCCTAAATCTTTAAGCCCTTTGAGAGTTTCTGCCGGATGGATGACAGGCCAGTCAGAACCAAAGAGAAACTTTCTCATTCCAATAAAACGCATAGTTGTCAGTAACCGTTCTTTATCTGGGGGGCTTTTCATAAAGATCGGAACAATTGAGATCTCAATAAAAACATTCGGATGTTTAAGAAGTTTGAGTTGCTCAAATTCCCTACCCAGCAAATGACCAATGATAATCCGCAGTTCCGGAAATTTCGCAATAATTTTGAGTAACTCCTGAGACTCATCTCCCCGCTGTTTAACCGGAAAATTCCCATGAATTAAAACCGTCTGGTCATACTTATCAGCTTCGCTCAAGACAGCTTCCAGTTTTTTTCGGTCATCATCTTTTTTAAGATTCATCCCCGATGCCATTGTGTGAAGTTTTAGGACTCTGACCTTTTGATAACGGCAGAATCGCAGTTCATCGGTTACGTAATCTGATTTGGGATTTATGCCACAGGCAGGAGCGAGTTTTGAGGGATTTCGTCGGGCCTCGGCAATGACAAATTCGTTAATCTTGCGGGCCTCTTTGGCAGAGAGGTTGGCGTGATAGGCGCGGCTCAGGATGAGGGCCCTTTTAATCCCAATACTATCCGCTGCAAAGAGCGCTCTCTGAGCATCAAACTCCATATCTTCATTTGGGATGTTCTCGTGAACATGCATATGAAAGTCAGTGGAGTGACGAGGATTCGTTTTCATGGGGCTAGAGCAAGAGGCAAGGAGGAGCAAAAGGACTGGTAGGTATTTCATTCTTTAATGCTATGAAGAGCCTACCAATCTGTCAAAAATTGAATCCTAACAGGCGTTTAATGTTCAAGATGAATTAACAAGAGATCTGAACTTCTGTCAATTCTAGTTCGGACAGATCTGGGCCGAGGCGCGAAGATAACTTTTCTCGCACTGAGAGATCCACAAACCATTTAAAAAATGAGCATATCCGTAAAACCAAGTGATGAGTTTTGTCGTTGATTTAACCTGAACTTTATCAGCAAGAACTTCTGGGACTTTACCATCAATTTCAAAACACCAGCCATAGGCCATCATTTCATTATCGCTGATGACTTCCATCGCCTCAAGGCCAATGGGAGTATTAAAAACCTGATTCAGGCCTGCCGAAGTTCCTTGATAAGCAATCCCCTCATCATCTAAAACTTTCAAACTGACATCCCCTACATTCATGCCCTTAACATAACTGACTTTCTTTGTGAGCAACGACTCTTCGAAACAACCACCGATGAATTGGATTTCAAAAGCAATCGCGGCTAAAGAAAGAGAAGAAAGACAAAAGGCGAAGATAAGTTTTTGCATGCAGGTGATTTATCTTTTCCCTCACACAGGGTCAACACTAAAGCCCTGCTCTTTTTTAAGGATCGTCTTTAAACATCTGCTGAATGCTCTTTTCAATTTCTAGACCCAGCTGATGAATATGAAAGCCATCTACAAATCCATGGTGGGCCTGAACCGAGAAGGGCATCGATATCTTCCCATCACTCATGGTAGTAAATTTACCCCAAGCAATTGATGGAATATCCGCATTTTTAAAAGCATAGATCGGATGCTGGATAGAAGTAAAATCGAGCCACGGAATACTTGTGACAAAAACATAGTCTTTAATTTCGCGGGCACTAAATTCGCTAGCAGAATGCAAAAGCTTATCTGATCTAACCGACTCTTCTTTGGCCGCCAAACTGCGTTTGATAAATGTCTCCAAATCAGAAGAATGCTCAAAGCGCGTGAAGTTTAAAACATCATTGGTATTCATCACTGTGTAAGAAGGAATCAGACGATCAATTCTGATCACTTCATCTTCAAAAATCCGGTAACGGAAGTTTTCAACTTTTATGAGTGAGGTAAAAATGTGATAAAGAAAAAAATGAAAAGGAGGAAACCCTTTCTTCTTGCAGTAGGGTCTGAAGTCCTCGATCTCATATTTAAAAGTGATATTGACGAAAGGACTCTCCATACTATTGAAGAGATCATATCGGTCGCGGCGTTTTTCAAAATTTTCTAGCATATCTTTTTGCATAGTACTTTCCTTATTAGATCTGGTGTCTATTGCCTAAGAACGAAGGGGAAGCTCCACAGAATATGGTTTGCCGAAATAAAAAAAGCCTCAACAAATGGGTTAAATTTATTGAGGCTTTTTTTGGTGCCCGCTCGCGGAATCGAACCACGGACACAAGGATTTTCAATCCTTTGCTCTACCGACTGAGCTAAGCGGGCGTATCGAAATCAATAACTTGATCTTCTAAAAAAGAGAACTCTAAGTTAAAGTTTTACTGAAACTTCGTCAACTGATTCCCTCAGCTTTTTTACATCGACTGCCCGAGTCAAAGGATTTCATGAGTGTTGATTTGCAACGTACTTCTTTAACTCTCCCCTGGTGTGAGGTGAATGCTTTTTCTCTCATTCCCACGGAAAATATCAAAGCCCAGTGGGCAATCTTCACTCACGGTTACACAGCAAACAAGAATGATTGTTTAAATTGGGCCGTTCGTTTGGCCGAATCTGGTGTGCCGGTTTTGATTTATGATCAGCCTGGACACTATTTGGGTAGCTTTAACGATGTAACGTCTCTAGATGAGTTTAAAAATCATTTTCATGAATTGATGTATGAAGGCTTCAAAAAACTCTCGGAACTTGTTTTAACCCCATGTGAGGGCCTTATTTTGGGCGGTCACTCGTTAGGTGCAATGAGTGCACTCAAAGCGATGGAACTTCCGGCCTTCAAAGATCAGGACAAAATCGCCATCCTCGTCGGCATGGGTCTTAACCTCTCTGCTGAAACTCATATCTTTGATACGACTTTTTATCAAAAGACTTTGAGTATCCGCAAACAACTCGTTTCACCCGTCATTGGTCCTGAAGTCATCTTCCCTTGGATTCGTGATCAGAAAAAAGACATTAAACTTACGGGCCAGCGAATACATCTCATCGTTGGTGCGGATGACGTTGTGGTGGGTAAAGGTGGAATGGATTATTTAAAAAACATTTTGGAAACTTTGGGCAACACTGTCACAAGTTATGAGCCTAGCAAGATGGCCCATCATGAGCCACAGAATGCTTCACCACACGTCTACGCATTTCTCAAGAATCACTACGGTTGGAAGTAAAGAAGGCCTTAAGGTTTTTTAACCAACCCTCTTTTCCTGGGCGATCAAATACAGTTCCCTGAAAATGTTTCTTAAAGCCACGATTCGTGGTTCCTTCAATAAAGGTTTTAAGATCTGTTTTCTTTTGGATGAGCAGTAACTCTTTTAAGTAAGAGAAGCTGTCTTTGATATTGAGTTCGGCCACCACATTGATGAGCGATTTTTTATTCCACGGACAAACATCCTGACAGATATCACAGCCAAAAACTTCGCCTCGTGATTTTTCGAAACCGGCCGGTGCAGGGACATCTTTAAAAGTTTCAATGGTGTAAGTGGAAATACATTGAGAAGCGATAATTGTTCGGGTCTCTAAATCAATAGCGTCAGTCGGACAAGCTACTGCACAGGCAGTGCATGTTCCGCAGTGATCAACATCGGTGATTTTTGTTTCCACTGCTAATTTTTCATTTAGGAGCAGGCTTCCGATAATAAAGTAACTTCCCTCTTTACGACTGATGAGCATGGAATTTTTTCCAAACCAACCCAGACCCGCGCGAAAGGCCAGATCACGTTCCAAGACCGGCTGAATATCCAAAGAAAAAGTGAACTGCAACTCGGGATGAGTTTTTCTAATCTCATCTCCCAAGATCTGCAGTCGTTTTTTGAGGGCGTAATGATAATCCTCTCCCTCAAATCCTAGAGCATAGGAAGCCACTGCATGCTGATTATTTTCCAGCATCCATTTCTTTGTTTCCTGATAAGAAAAAAGGAAAACGACGGCAGATTGAAATTGAGGGAAGACATGGCGTAAATCCTGACGAAGATCTTTACGGTGATCACTGAGGTAACTCAGAGGTCCGTGAAGTTTGTCTTTAACCCAAGTGTCGTACTGCTTAAATGAAGTAGGAAGAGCTTCTTCGGTATACCCCCAATCCAGCACATGCAAGGATTTGAGGAGATCTTCTGAGAAGGGGTTCATCGATCGAAGGGAATGATCTCGATGGCACCTGTAGGACAGGCCTCAACACAAGCCATATCCAGAGTGCAGCGATGCACCTGGGCCGGATCAATCCTTGTCTCGTTATTGTTTTCTTTTACTGTGGTCCAGATATCGAATGGACATACCGTGATACAGGTCTGGCAAGATGCACAGATCGCTGTATCAAGTAGGAGCTTTCCCTTGTCAAAAGACACCTCCTGGAGAGAATCCTGGGTCGTATTCAACATGGCAGTAGGGATATCTTTGATACTTTCAACTCGAATAGAATTAGTTGTTCCATGCCTGAAAAACTTTCCATCTCCTACGGTGATAACAATTTTATCTCCGTTAGTCAGATGACCTTCTTCTTTAAGCTTATTCACCATGAGTTCTTCAAGTTTTGTCAGGTCTTCATTTTCATGAATATTGAAAAAGTATGAAGTCACACCCCAGTAGAGGCTCATTTTTCGAATAACATTCAGTTGATTAGTGACACCTAGAACCGGCGTATTAGGACGGAAACGAGTCATACGAAGACAAGAATTTCCACCTTCAGTGATAGAAATAATCCAGCGGGCCTTGGTCTTCTCAGCAACGATGGCGGCAGCGACTTGAACCGAAGCCGTTACACTTGAAATATCCATGTGACGAAGTAGAGGTCTGTCGCGTGGAGTTTTTTCTGCTTCTTCGATAATCTGGCTCATGATCACGATCGCGTCCAGAGGGTACTTACCAGAAGCTGTTTCACCAGAGAGCATCACGATATCAGTTCCATCCCAAATTGCATTGGCCACATCTGAGGCTTCAGCACGAGTTGGACGAGAGTTAGTGATCATACTCTCTAGCATCTGAGTTGCAGTGATGATCGGTTTCCCTAGCTCATTACATTTTTTAATCATTTGTTTTTGGATACTAGGAACCAGATGGTTCCCAACTTCAACTCCCATATCACCGCGGGCAATCATGATCATGTCAGAGACCTTGATGATGCTTTCCATGTTATCGAGAGCCTCAGGCTTTTCAATTTTTGAAACGATCGGAACTTGAATCTTCATCTGATGAAGAAGTGTTTTCACCTGAAGAACATCTTCCGCCGTACGAACAAAACTCAAAGCAACGTAGTCGATACCTTGCTTAAGACCAAAAAGTAAATCTTCACGATCTTTATCTGTAAAACTCGGAGCCGAAACGTTCACGTAAGGAAGATTAATTCCTTTGTTTGATTTCAGAATCCCGCCTACCTTAACTTTGATTTTTAGGACTTCACGGTCTTTTTCAATTGCTACTGCTTCAAGTAAACCATCGTCAAAAAGAATGCGAGCTCCTACGTGAGCATCTTTAACAAGGTTCTTGTAAATAGTTGGGATGAAGTTCTTAGCATATTCAGGAAATTGATCCTTCACATGCGAAGGGCCGATAACCCATACACTTCCATCCTCAAGAACTAGAGGCTCAGGGAGCTTATCCACACGGATCTTAGGACCCTGAAGATCGAGAAGGATAGAGATCTCTCTTCCCACGTTCTTCGAGGCCTGACGGATGTTCTTGATAGATTGTTCGTGAGCTTCATACGTACCATGTGACATGTTCACTCGAGCGGCATTCATACCGGCGAGAATCATTTTTTCAAGCATCTCAATTGTATTCGAGCTTGGTCCTATGGTCGCAATGATCTTCGCGCGACGGATAGTCATAAAATAATATCTTTTAAAGAGTTGCTATAAAAATGTATTAACTCAGATTTTTAAAGTTTTTCATCTGCTCCATTTGTTCAGCATGGGTCTTTTTAGCTGAATCAATCTGGTTCTGGTATTGCGAGACAAGACGTCCCTTCTCTTCTGCATAGGCCACCTTCATACGTTCAAGCTCAATCGCGTGACCTGAGTCCTTGGTGTTCATTTCTTTGTCTTTTGCAGAAACAAGTTGCTTCAATTTATTCTCATATTCGTTAGTAAGCAACTTTAATTTCAGATCTGACTCGATCTGCATATTATCCATTTTACGCTGGTATCCTGTACTCATCTCGTTCATCTGAGTCTTGAGACCATTTTCACGCTGATCCATCAGCAATTGATGCGAACGTAAGTCGGCGGTGCGCTTGTCATTATTGAGTTTGCGTTCAGTTTCAAGTGACTTATCCATCTGGTCAACAATGTTATTGACCTTGGTGTCCGTCTCTAGACGAAGCGTTTCATTTTCACGTTGGTAGTTGGCAAGACGATTTTCATACTCAAGAACCGTAGTATCAAGGAGCTTTGTAAACTCACGCTTCATATCAAAGAGTTCGTTATTTCTTGTTTCATTGAGATTTTTTTGAAAAGCTTTCTTGTCACTATTGGCAGTGATCGTGACATCCGTGATGTCATTTTTATGCTTCTCTTCCAAAACTTGCATCGAAGTATTGAAGTTCTGCTTGAGTTTTGTCAGACGTGTATTAGCGTTATTTTTTTCAAGCTGAAGCTGCCTATCAAATGTATCTTTATCGATTTTGTTCTGCCGTTCACGGTTAGTTATTTGCTCATAAGATTTCTCACGTTCATGGGCAACAGTGATGAGCTTGTCAGAATTTGCAGCAAAGAGTTTTTTATCCAGATTCGCCGTCGAACTGGCACTTTCTTTTCTTAAAGACTCGTTATGGTTATCTTGATTGGCCTGGGCCATCTCTTGATATTTATTTTTCGCCGTCACAAGATCTTCACGCATATTTTTCATACGCTGATCCAAGATCTGCTGGCTCTTCAGACCTTGTTGCTTATTCATAACATTGTTGAACTCACCTGATCCGTTATCACGGCGGCGTTTGTCGAGTTCAACCAGACGCATTTGCTTATTGAAGTCACGACGTACACCATCGATTTGACCCTGGTGTTCTTTATTGGCTTTAAGAGCATTTTTTTGTTCAGTCCTGGCCAGATTATCACTTCGCTCACTGTAATCACGGGCCATATCATCAACGCGTGAAGCGTATTGATCCTGCATGTTCGTTAAGCGATCGCCCACGTACTGCTTTTGGATATCACGGTCAGCTTCATGAACTTCATTTGATTTTTTAAGTTCGTTCGTGATGTTCTCACGTTGAACAGCTCTCCTCTCTGCATTATCTTTATAAACCGCTAAAAGATTATCTTCCTGCAGACGCACTAATTGCTGACGTTCACGGTTATACTGATCCTTAAGATCTGCTCCCGCTCCATGCATCTTTTCCTGATAGTCGCCTAAGCTTTTATCAGTCTTTTGAACGAGCTCACCCACATTGCGGTCATAACGATTCTTTTGAGACTTAGTTAATTCGTCGTGGTTTCTTTCTTTTGATTCAAATGATTTTTGGTAGCTGGATTTAATGTCATTAAGACGTTGATCAAAGTCTTTACTCTTAACCTGAGCAGCTTTTGTGAATTCTTCACGCTCTTTAGCGAGGTTATTACTAGATTTATCATTGGTATTTTCGATAGCCGCAGCGGTTTTATCTTTAAGGTGACCGAGACTTTTTTGATAACTTTTTTCGAGTTCAGCTTTATCTTCTACGAAACTTTCGCGATTTTTGACTTTAGCATCAGCAGCAGTTTTCTCTACATCAGTAATGCGCTTATCAGTCGCCTGCTTATTCTTCTGGATGGCATCCTGAAAGTAGTCACGCTCTTTTGCTAGCTGCTTAGTGTAGTCTACGCCATTCATAGCTTAATCCCTTATATGCCACTTCCTGTGACATCATAAAAAAGTATAGCATACGCCCAAAACAAAAAGGCCTTGGGTAAATCTTGCTTGATTACCCAAGGCCTTGGAATATCCGATTAAAACACTAACTATTAGCGAGCTAACTCTTCGTCGATCACATCGGCAAAAACATCAATAGGTTGCGCCCCATTAATGAGCTGGCCATTGATAAAGAAGGTCGGAGTGGACTTAACTTTGACCTTTTTACCGTCTTCAACTGAAGCTTTAACCACTTCTACGTTTTTAGGATCGGCGATACATTTCTCAAACTGATCCATTTTAAGACCAATTTTCTTAGCAGCTTTTTTCAGACCTTCAGGATCCAGACCCTCCTGATTAGCGAACATTTCGTCGTGCATTTTCCAGAAGCTATCAACACTTTGCTCATTAGCACAAACCCCTGCAACAGCAGCGGCTTCAGCATGATTGTGGAATGGAAGTGGGAAGTTTTTGAAAACAATCTTCACCTTGTTACCGTATTTTTTCTTCAACTGATGAAGAACGTCGGCACCTTTTGCACAATATGGACACTGAAAGTCAGAGTATTCAACCACTGTAACTTTAGCATCCTTGTCGCCTGCGAACGGAGCACTTCCAGCTTCAACCGGGAATGTTGGGCGACGAGGCTTTTGGATATAAACTTCAACCGGACTCTTTTTAGTTTGTTCAGCAAGCCACTTATCAACAGCTTCTTTTTTTCTTTCCATCTGAAGGTAGCCCTTAATCTTCTCACGAACCTGAGGATTAATATGCTCAGCTGGAATGTTTTGATCCTTGATAAAAGCATCGATTTCTTTCTCAGAAATATTCACACTCTTAGTGATATATTTTTCCAAAAATTCATCGTTAGAAAGACCTTTTTTACGGTCATCTTTATCCATTAGTTTCTGCAAGAGAACTGATTTAAGTTTTCCGAATTTAATATCGAATACTTTTGTCTCTGCTTCGAAAACTTCTGACTCAATTCCGTCAGCAAGTTCAGCATTAGATACTTCAATCTCTCCGGCCTTTGCCGCAACACCCTCTTTAACGGGAGCTTTGAACAAATAACTTGGTTTTGAATTACCATCAGTACAAGCAGCGATACTGAACAGCGTGATAACGAGTAACAAGCTTAAAGAAGCTTTCATGGGCAATCTCCTGAGTGTTTTAAAACAGAGAACATAGTAACCGAAGTTCCTAATAATAAAAACAAATCGAAATGCTCAATTAATTTAAATGATTCATGAATTCTGAATACTTAGGAAACGATCGAAGTTCAGAATTTGTACCTTTAGCGACTAACTTTCCAGCGTCCAGCAGCAAGAGTTGATCGGCCTTCATAATTGTTTCCAGGCGGTGCGTGACTATAATCGTCATTGAACGAGACTGGAAGAATTTGATCATATCCCGTAGGGCGGACTCAAGCTCAGAGTCGAGTCCGCTAGAGATCTCATCCATCAATATAATTGGTTTTTTAAGGAAGAGCGCTCTTAGACCTGAAAGTAATTGTTTTTGGCCCATAGATAATTGTTTGGGTTCAATTCGATGTTCCGGAAGTCTCCCCCATCTTGTCAGGTAAGGAATCGAGATTATCGCCTGTTTCCAGAAATCAGCAAATCCGGCATCCGCTCCCAGCGTGATATTAAATTGCAGATTATCTGTGAACACATGGGATTCTTGAGATACTAAACTCACATAAGATGAAAAATTACGAAGCTCTCGATCATTAGTTGGATTAATCGCTTTATCATCAATCAGGATCGAGCCATTAAACGTATGATACTGGCCCGATAATAATTTTAATAAAGTGGATTTTCCACAACCGGACTCACCAAGAATCCCGAGGATCTGGCCTTTCTTGAGTTCAAACCTAATTTGACTTAACTTAAATCCCTGATCGTACTGGAAGTGATTGAGGTTAAAATTCAAGGTTTCAGCTTCAAGGTTGGCAAAATCCATGCGTTCGAAATTCTGCTGATCAAAACTTTCATTAAACTGATGGATTCGTTCAATACCCGTCTTCGCTCGCTGAATAACTGAAATTTTTGAGGCAACGTCTTTAATCGGCGTGATGGATTTTTGAATAAGATCAATCAGTGCCGCAAGAATCGCCACTTCAACAATTTTAGAATAAGGAACAATCAACATCAGAAGGGCAATAAGAATAGGATAAAGGGATTCGGCTGCAGAGTAGTAACTCGCATCCCAGATGTTGGCCTTAAGCTGCTTATCTAGAAACTCTTCAAATACCTTCGCTCCTCTGGTGGTCGCATATTTTTCATTGGGAGAATAGAAAAGCTCCCGTAGACCTGAGGTTAAATCCGTCACCACCCGTGCCAGCATCCCCGTGATGCGACGGACTTCCATAAACACTCCGGCCATCGCCTTACTCCCCCTAAGGAGTAACAAGCAGGCGAGAACTTCAACGACAAATAAACCAATCCCCGTAGTTGAGTTCAGCTGCAGGAAACTAATGAGGCATGAAAAGATAAAAATAATATCAATGAACATTGAGAATGAGCCAGAAGAAACCACTTCTCTTACGGCATCCGTATCATTCATCAGGCGTGAAAGAACTTCACCCATCGGATACTCGTCGTGTTTTTTATTAACTTTCTTTTTGAAAGGTGCTTTCAGCCACAGTGAAAAACTCTCACGACGAATGTCGGTTAAGAGGATTTGAATATAGCGGTGAGTAGCCAGTTGATAGAGGAAACGGTTGAGATACTCAGAGCCATACAAAATGATTAAGAGGAATGAGTAACGGCGAAATTCCTCTTCATTTTTTAAAGACTGATAAAAGTCCATCACCAAACGCGGAGTATACCATCCCGTGAGGGCCGAAGCTCCCAGGTTAATGAGGATGAAGATGATAAGTGGTACTTCTGACCTAAGCCAGAGGTAAGTCCACCATCTGTTCTTTGAAGAACTGCGCGACATAGGAATCCTGTAATACTTCTCTCATGTGACCACTGAGCTTTATACCATTGTCTTTATCCAGATAAATCACTTCTTGTGACAATCTAACTGTCGTCAGTCGATGGCTGGAAATAATAAATGTTTTCTGAGACCACATAGGAGTATTTTGGAGAGCGAGAATAATCTTTTTCTCTAGGATAATATCTACCGATGAAAATGGATCATCCCAGAAAATAGTATCGGCTCCCGACATTAGAGACCTGATCAACGCCACTCGTTTCATCTGCCCACCTGACAGGCGCTTACCATTCTCCCCAACTTCCAACGCCAGAACATTATCAAGATTATTTTCCAGAGAATCCAGTTGGAACATTCTAAGCAATTCTTTGGCTTTCGTTAATTCTTCTGGCGTAGCGGCCTTGCCTAAGAAAATATTTTCCTGGATGGTATCATTGAAGAGATATGGCTCTTGCTGAACCATCGACACTTTTGTGCCTTTTAAAATCATGGTCGTTGCAAGTTTTGTCAGTAAATAAGTTTTACCACTCCCCGTCTCGCCAATGAGAATAGTCCAGCGGCTTTTGATGACTTTAAGATCTAAAGGTCTACCCCAGAATTTAAAGGTCACTTCGAGATTCTGACCATCTTCGAACTTAATTCCCTTAAGTTCATTTTCAAGCTCTGAAGGCTTGATCAGGACAAAGTATAATTCTTTAATTCTTTTCCAGGCAGCAAATCCTTGCGAGATCACAATCGCAACCCAAGATAAGAACATCACAGGTTCAAGGAAGAGATAAAGAAAGCCTGAGAAAAAGACGAGATCTGAAGGACCTCCGCCGTTGGCCTTAATTAAATACCCTGCCCAGAGAAGAGAAAATCCCAGACCTAATTTAACATAGGGACCTGAGATCGCAAATCCTATGGATGCTTTAAAAAAGATCGAAAGCTCCTCTTTGGACAATTTAAGAAAGCCATTGATGAAATTATCTTCACGGTGGAAATTCTTGATCGTCTGTTTGGCTTCATAAGCTTCAATAATATATTGCTGAACTTCGCCTTTTTTATCAGCCATCTTTTTAAAGTAGCGCTGATTAATCAGGGTCACAGAAGTTTGCAGAACCAGACTCGAAAGCAGAGGGATAAAAGCGGGCCATAAATAAGAATCAGATTCGTTCACTTTAGGGATGAGCACCCAAGCGGCGATAATAATATTTCCCACCTGAAGCAAACCGAATCCAATGAAGCCGCGGATGTTATTGATGTCATCAAACAGAACCTGAAAAGTTTGACCCTGACTTCGACTAGCATAACGATCAGGAGTCACTGATTCCAATAGTCCTAATAGCTCCATACGCAGAAGTTTTTGCTGAACACGGGCCGGATAGAAAAAAAGTAAGCGGGAACCAGTCCTAAAGATGAGAATACCTAAGGCCAATCCTAGAAAAACATAGATCGAGGCATTTCCAATATTTCCCTCACCCATATGGATGGTTAGTTCTCGAATGCGTTCAGGAATTTGACTTTGAAGAACCTGCAGAACGTAGAGGAAAAAGAAAGCACCAAGATAGAACCACTTGAACTCGAAAGCATGATGAAGAATCCAAGGCCCAAATCGTCGCTGTAATCGCAAAGTCATGGAGGCAAATTTAACGTAAATTCTGCCTGAAGTCATTGAAATCCACTTTAACATACTGTGACTTATATAAATAACTAGTAGATTTCTGATGCTAGAGAATATATCTTTGAGTCCACAGTGCGGGATTAGCTCAGTGGTTAGAGTCCTTGGTCGACATCCAAGTTGTCACAAGTTCGAGTCTTGTATCCCGCACCATTAGTCAAGCTGGTCGAACATTCGGCTTCAAAATAATTAAGGGAGTTGGCATAAACCAACTCCCTTTTTATTTTAGATCGACCCAATCCATAGTGAATTTCAAGCCTGTCCGGAAAAATCTCAATTCGTTCCACTAGGATCGTTATAATCCTCTGTTTCTTCGCCGTGGTTAATCCACTCTCCTTCAAGTTCCTAAACACATCCAAAAGTTTATCATAAGTCATTCCATCGGTCGGAAGCTCTCTGTCCAACTCTTCATCCCTCAATTTCAAAATCTGAAGCTCTAGAAGTTTTTTATCTCCCTCTAGCTTTTCCATTTGCTTATAAATCGGTGCCGCCGACACTTCCTTGGGAAGTTCGGCAAGCCTAAGTGTAAGCGATTCAACTTGAGCGTTGATGGAATAAATTTTGTTCTTCAACCGCTCTATCTCAAAGGTGTGATGCCTTTTCTCACTCGTCCTCATGACACTTGCAAGAAGCACGCTAGCCAATTTCCCGGTTAGGAGTTCTTCAATATCCTTCCACACCAATTCCTCTGCTTTCTCGGCTGGAATCCGATGAGGATCGCAATTGTAGATAAGCTGGCACTTGGCCCAAAAGAAAGAACTCTGTTCATTGAAAGTTTAAACCATGGAAAATCTACTCTCGATGCCATCAAAGTTGAGGAGTCTGATGAAAGATTCATGCTGGATGAATCCTACTTCAGTGTCATTTCAGAATGGGAGCATTACGCGGTTTTAACTCTATTTGATGTTAAAGATTTTGAAGCTCGTGCCCATATTATCGCTACTCGCTTGGGAATTACTCAGAATAGGGCTGAAGTGGTTTTAAATAACCTTGTTACCTGTGGACTCTTAACTCATGGTGAGAGTGGGTTTGAGAAATCTCAATCCAGGGTTCGAACTACTGAAGATGTAACAAGTATAGCCCTTCGCAAGGGTCACATTGAGACACTTGAGATGGGCAAGGAAAAGCTTGAATCTGTTAACATTGAACAGAGAGACTTTTCTTCAATTATGGTCGCCCTTGATCCAGAGAAGATTCCTGAAGTAAAAACAATTATAAGAGAGTTTCGTCAAAAGCTTGCAACACTTGTGAAGGATGGCCACCGTTCAGAAGTGTATCAGCTTGCAATTCAACTATATCCAATTACAAAATTAAATAACGAGCGAGGTTTATCGTGAGAAGAAGTCTTTTAGCGCTATCTGCGCTTTTCTTGTCCCTGACAAGTTATGCAGGGAATGAAAGAGGAAATGGCGGTGATGTTGTCATTTGTAAAAACCAGAATGGACAAATCATATCATCTGAAATTTAGATATCTATGAAGGTCGAACAATGAGGAGTATAGCACCTCAACTGGGTTCTCCCTCACTTGAACTGGAGAAGAAATTAGTCCTTGTAACAAATCGTCTTGCTGCTATTTCTCCTAGTTTGGCAAGTTTCATCACCAAGGAGTACACAAAATTTTGGAAAGATGTCCAATTTTTAGATAATGTCATTCTAAATGACATTCCAGATTCAGATCATCTTTACATCCCTAAAGGATGCGAAATTCAACAAATCGCTATTCAAAGGAAGCCAGAGTTTGCTGAAGATAAAAGATATTTTGTAAGTAATGATCTTTGGAAGACATTAAACAGCGATAATAAATTTGCTCTGGTCCTACATGAAATCGTCTATAACATTGCGATTGAAAATGGTCATGAAAACTCTAGAAGAGCGAGACATCTAAATTCACTCTTGTTATCTGATAAAATTATAAATTACAAAGGGATTAAATTCGCCGAACTCGCAGCTCAGTTAAACATGCAAGATCCCTCCTTTACCTACGTATATAATGATTATGAATTTAGAACCGCTGAGTATAGTCCAGATCTTCTTTGGATAGGTGGGGAGTTGTTAACGACTTCGGAGGTCGTAGTATCTGGCAACAAGTTAAAAGTTAGCAAAATTTCTTTCTATAAAAAAGAGTACGGAAGAGGGCTTTTCTCACTAGAAGTTGCTCCAGGCCAACCATCGAAACTGGTATTAGGTAACTCGTCAGGAACTACAGTTAATGCAAATATCTGTGGATATATCAATTTTTACCCTGAGGGAAATATAAAGCATCTCTTTGGATGTGCAGAGCCATTCAAGAACTATATTCAAGTAAATAATCAGAGCATCCAGTTTTCTGGCCATATTGGCCTTTCACAGGAAGGCGATGTAACTTTCATAAACAATCCTAAAACTCCTTATCTGCATTTTTACTTAAATAACTGGATACCTATTTATGGAAATTTATCATTCATTTCAGGTAATTTAATTACAGATTATATTTATGTATATCAAACGATTGACCTTAATATCGGTGGAGTTATCTTTACGGTTGAAAAGGACTCTCAAATTTTAATGAGTCCAGTAGGTGAATTAACTTTCATCTACTTTAATGGGCATACTTCAAGCGTAAAATTAAAGCCGCAGCAAAATAGCTTTAAGTGTTCGTTCCCAATTGCGTTCTACAATAATTCTTCACTTAAAAGATGTATGATTGCCTCCGACGGAAATGGCATCCAACTTGTGAAGAGGTCTGGCGAAACTGTGAGAGCACGTGGTGGGAATACGGTTACATTTGACGTGGATGGGTTCTTGATAGAAGTTAGAGATTAAGCCTAAAATATTATCAATGGCCTGAGATTTTTAAGTCTCGGGCCATTTAATATGCCTTCTCATGTATTTCCCTGTATCAACAGACAGAAAAGCCTCTATATTTCAAACCTGAAACAGACCCATCCTCTTGATAATTAAATCTTTTCAACTACTTACAAATTGGTATATTTTTCACCTTAAGACAAATCGGTGCAAAATGGTGATATTATGAGCGAAGCGAGAAAAATCATGAATAATCAGAAAATCGAGATTAATGAAGAAAACAGAAAAGCCGCTTTGGCCAAATTTATGGCCACTCCAGTTACTTCTGTTGAAGAAGTCATTGGCGAATACACTCGCGTCCTTGATTCATATTGCATTGAATTCAACATAAAAACTCATGAAGAACTAATGGCCCGAGCGGATGAATTAGAGTTCGAATCTTCAGTCTCTAGCGATATTCTCGACAAGTATTCATTTATTCAAAGAAACAAAATTCAATAAGAGCTTCTCATGGGTAAAAAACATGGGGTCTGGTTCGATCTAATTGATCATATCTCTATTCACGATCAAGTAATAGAGCAGAACAAATGGCTTATAAAATCAGGTCAAGACGAGTACACCTACCAACGCTTCAAAAAAGATGGCATAGAAAGGCTTAAACAAGATATCGTTTTTGAAACTCACAATGGATGTCAAATCGAAATTTCGAAAGAAACTCTAGTTTCAAATCATAATCCACATAATGGAATGACCACCTATTTCCGATATAATTGTCTCATCCCAAAAAAGAACTACCATTTAAGATATCATGCAGCCCACGGTACGACGTACAATCCGAATGCCCCTTGGCACGATAAACCACATAGGCATGAGTTCGATGGTAAAACCCAGAAGATTGATGTTTACTCTCATGACCATCGACCGACAGGTGACCAGAAAAGAACCTACACTTGGAAGGCATATCCAGTGATTCTGACTTTTTTGAATCACGAGGACTGGCCTTTTGTGAGCGAATTTCTGGACGAAATTTCAACAAAGTAAAATTGCTTCTGTCCGACTACATGGCACCTTTTCGACCTTGTCTTCCCTCTTACAAAGAGTCAAAATAAAGAGATGAAACTTCTTTTTATCTTCATCCTTGGGTTTCTCGTTTCCTGCACAGCTTATGCGCCTCAAACTCAAACATCTAAACCAGTTGAGAAATGCTTAAATTATGAACCTGAAAAAGTACAGCTGGAAGGTCAGCTTTATAAAAAATCTTTCCCTGGCCCTCCAAACTATACGGATGTGAAAAAAGGTGATGAAGAAGAAGTTTATTGGTTACTTAAAACGACTGCCCCCTTTTGCGTTAATGAGAATGAAAGGATTTGGGCTGAAAAGCAAACGAATCTATCAGATGTTCAGCTTATAATTGGATCAGAAACGGGTTTTTATAAAACCAAACGTTCACTTTTAAATAAGAAAGTTATTATTTCGGGAACTCTAATCCCTCAAATAACAGGTCACCACAAGACTGAAGTGCTGATTGATGTGCACTCTCTTGATGAGGTTAAAGAATGACTATTAACTCCAAGTCCCCTTTCATAAAAATAGAAATCATCAATGATTTAAGGATCGTTTATTACCGAGAAGATGGTTCAAGCGCTGTTTATATTGGCGGGAGTCGCAATTGGAGAAATAACAATCCTGGTAATATTGGATACGGCAATGGGAGGCTTGTAACAAAATTAGGCGCAATTGGAAAAGCTGGAGGATTTGCAGTGTTTCCTGATTATGAGTCAGGAAGAAAGGCTATCCTTAGTGTTTTAAAGAAGGATGATTTTCAAGGTCGAACCGTTTCAAAAGCTATCGAGGTATGGGCCCCTAAAGAAGACGGAAATAATACTGAATTATATAAAAAACACGTCCAAATGTGGACTCTGATCGATTTAAACAAACAAGTGAAAAGTCTCACGGACGAAGAGTTGGAAAAACTGGTCAAGGCGATTGAAAGAAAAGAGGGTGCGAAACTAGGAAAGATAATAGAAGTTCCACCAGCTACAGGAACAAAGAGAAAAATTCTTGATGTAAAAAAGAACAAAGAGAATCTAATCATCCAATACCTTATTGAAGGTTACGGGTGGCTCCGTAAAGCCGAGGCTATAAACCTCGTCGAAAAAGATATTGTGGACGCCGTGATTGTAAAAAGACAAAACGGATATGTCTTTCTTCGCAGTAGACCAGATAGTACAAAAACTAATAATTTAGATAAATGATTACCTGATAATCAGGCCTACGCGTTAGCAATTGAAATGAAGTTACTCATGTTTTACCTTTTTTCTCTTCAATGATCGGTCAATAGCATACAGATAGACCTTGATGGTACTTACGCTGACCCCACAGTGTTCTGCAAGTTCCTTATTTGTCCACCCGTGTCGTTACCGAAGAGTTGCGAGCTTCTTCTGACTGAGGTTGAAAACCTCCCGCTTCCATTGAACCGAGAATGTCCTCTTGGCGACTACGGGGAATTCGACCACTGTAGCGTGACCTGCACCATTTTTTTCTAAAGATGCATGAGTAAAGAACCCTCATTCGATGAAGAAGGAATAGACTTAAATTTGTGTCTTGTTGTCGGTGTTGATAAGAAAGGGATAATCAAATATTTTAACTTTTCAACAAATGAGTTAGTCCTATCCCCATCCTTTTCGTCATGCATTCAAAGTCTTTCCTCACTGAATACACTCAAAGTTCTCAATAACTTATCTGTCATGCAGCCCTTTCACATGGTGCTCGCTCAGTAGATTCTTGTAAGTTTTACCCATTCCTACTTCTCGTCCGGAACTGGGTCTATGATCCTCCCCGAATCACTCAAGGAGTTCATGATGAAACTTTTCCCTTTGATGGCCATTCTGGTTATGACGATTGCTTGTGGTAAAGACAATAAATCTGGACGCCCAGCCCAGCCTTCAATGATTCCATTTACTTCTAACTATTCTTATAACGAAATTTCTTTGCGAAAAGAATTCATGAAGCAAGCGAGTAAGATCATTCGTCTTCATGGCCCAGAAATTAATCTCTACTTCAGACGAGACGTCGCTTCGCTCATGAAGGCCCGCCTTCGCAGTGAAAATATTTTCATGACGGAGGCTGTGATTTATAATGCGAGCAGAAATCCTGTTCATTCCGAGATCAATAATTCGTCTATCACTTTGTATGTGGGTGAGCAGTATCCGGATCAAAACTGGAACCATTACATTAACTACAACCAGTCTCAAAAAATTAATACTGACCGTCTGATTTTGCATGAACTCTTCGAACTGGCAGGCATCCGGGACGATAATTTCCGCCATACCGATCGATTCATCAACTAGTTGCACCCGATTCCTATGCTGGCCTTGAGTTTTCTTGGCTTATTCAGTTGGGTTTGATAAAAAATCTCATCCATTAACTGTTACCAGGAATGTTCATGAAAGTTCAAAGCATGCTGTCTTGCCTACTCTTGCCTCTTTTTGTTGTTGCTTGTTCTTCAGCAAGTATGAAACTCACCAAGCAAGACGTGACCTCTTCCACTCGACTTATCTTTGGCAAAATTGTTGATCTTAATCCTGAATCAAAACCATCTGATCTCCAAGTGACATATGTTCTTCAGAACAGTGATAAGGCTTTAGGAGTATCATTCGGAAATAAATTTCCTTACCTCGAACCAAAAAGTGATTTCTTCTGGATTTCTGTTCCTCAAGACACAAAATATTTTGGTGTGACGTCTATTCGGTTCGGAATCAACGGCATGGAAGGAACAGCAATAATTCGTGACGATAAAACTCATAAAGCTCTAATGGGCACAGAACTGAAACCTGGAAATGAACCAGTTTACATTGGTGAGATCGTGATTCGTTCTGGAACAAGAAAATATGGGGCCATCCGTTTGCCTGCTGAAGGTTTTGATCTGAAAGAACTCAACATCAAGGCCAACCCGAAAATGGCCAAAGATATCCTAGATAGAAACGGAATTGATTCTTCAAAACTTATTATCAACACTCCGAAAATCAACAACATCTAAATCTTCGCAAAGTCTAACGCCCTGAACATCTGTTCAGGGTTGACGATAACTATTCCAATCATCATTATGGCTCTTTAAATTTGTTACTAGGAGATGCAATGAAATTCGTCCTTATGCTGGTCTTACTATGCTCGAGCTTTCTCGCTCACGCTCAACTTACAAATGAATCTGAACTTGGAGTCGCTTCCGCTAACGGAAACACTAAAACCCAGACCTTCACAGCAAAACAACTCAACGATTATAAATGGGAAAAAAACGTTCTCAGCTTTAAATCTCGTTACCTCAATGCTCATGCAAATGGCGTAGAGACTGCTCGCTACCTCATGCTTGGTGGTCGATATGAAAGACAATTCGCTGACCATTTCGGCGTTTTTTCAGGCTTCACATTTGAGAAAGATAAATTCGCAGGGATTGATCAACGTCGCTCAACAGATCTGGGTGGTAAGTACCGTTTCATCGATACAGATTTAACCAAGTTCTTCGCAGAACTCGGCTACAGATATATGCATGAGCAACGTATTGATGACTCTCGCGCTTATAGTAACTACGGACGTGTTTATTCTGAGTGGGAACATAAATGGAATCCAAGTTTCTCAACAAGATACTGGGCTGAATACCTTCCAAACTTTACAACCAATAAAGACTGGCAGTTCAACACAGAATTTTCTGTCTCAGCAATGCTTAACGATGTCTTCTCTCTTAAATCTGGCGTTCTTGTACGTTACGATCATTTTCAGGCACCTGGAATTGTATATAAGACAGACACCCTCTTCACGACTTCAGTCGTGGCGAAATTCTAGGAGATCCTAATGTCTATAATGAAAGAATTTAAAGAATTTGCGGTTAAAGGCAATGCGATGGATCTCGCTGTAGGAATGATCATCGGTGCTGAGTTTGGAAAGATTGTTTCTTCTCTCGTCTCCGACATTATTATGCCACCGATTGGGAAACTTATCGGAGGTGTAGACTTCTCAAGTCTCTTCCTAAGCCTCAATGGTGAAACTTACCCTTCACTCGCTGCCGCGAAAGCTGCAGGAGCACCAACAGTAAATTACGGATCATTCTTTGATAACGTCATCAAGTTTGTGATCATCGCTTTTGCAGTCTTCATGATTGTTAAAGTAATGAATAAACTCAGAGCTCAAGAAGAAAAGAAAGCTTAATAATATAAGGGCAGCATCATCTGCCCTTATATTTAAAAATTTGCTTTAATAAGTTCAGTTAATTTTTCTGCTGCCAAAATGCCAAGTGCTCTTTCCTCTTCGTATCTTTTCACTTCATCACCACAGTTCTTCGGCGGCTGAATTTTCATTTCAGCTTCAAAGTCTATGCGTTTTGTTTCAAGTTCATGAACAATCCTATCAATCGCCGGAATATTCTTCTGAGAAACCAGCTGATGATTACTCATATCTTTAACAAGACTTATTCCGAGCATGAGAGAGACGAAGTAAGACTTCTCATTGGCCAGATTTCGGAGATAATCTCTCAGAACTGATTTCGCCAAATCCTGAGTTGACCCCGACCACTTATAGTGGGCCAATCCATAGATTAGTCCTTGGAAAAACTTATACTCAACGAATACTCCAGAGCACATCCTGCGACCCAATTGAAATTCCTGATAGTCTTCGAAATTATCGTTGGAGCATTTACTTAAATAGAACTGAAAGTATTCATCCTCAGACTTGTGGTCCGTTTTAGCATAGTCAAAGGCCTGCAGATATTTGAGTGCGTCCTTTTCTTTCTGAGGGAAAGAATAATAAACATCCTTATCTTTTTGATTGATGACCTCTGAAATGGCCCGGCCCAAAACTTCCTCCTCCTGTTGGATACAGGAGGCATAACGGGCAGAATGGGACAAATTCAAGGCCTTTAATTCTTTAGCAAACTCACTCGTCTCAGGCGTTCGAGTCGAGCATGAGGTGAAAATAAAGAAAGCACTAAGTAATAATATTTTCATGGAGTCCCTTTTATTGAATTCTGTTCTATCATCTCAAAAAAAGCGAGTTATAATAGAGGCATGAAATTGGTCCTTCTTTGCCTATTCATTTTCAGCTCATGTGCATCAGTAGGCCCCAAGGCCGATCAAATTGCCCTGCTTGAAATAACCGAAATCACTCCGGATAAACGATCTCACTTGATGACCCAGAATCTGGTCCACCTGACAAAGGTTCATGACCTCAGCCCCCTCTTTTTTTCAAAAAAAGTTCAAATAAAAAGTGGAGTAAGGGCTTCTCATTACCCGGTCATCGTTTTAAATACCCGTTATGCAGATGAGCCTCCTAAAATCCTAGCGGCATTTCTGCATGAACAGTTTCATTGGTACCTGATAAGAAAACCCAGAAATGCCAAAGCCGTCCTAGCACGACTAACGAAGATGTACCCAAAACTAAAAGATCGCACTCACCTGATTGTTTGTTATCTGGAATATCTTGCCCTCGTTCACTTTCAGGGTAAAACAAGCGCGAACAAAATTATTCAAGACTTAATCAATAAAGATAAAATCTTTGCGTGGTATTACAGTGAAGTGTTGAAGAATGGTTATATTTTCCAGAAGATGCTGAAGCAGTACAAGCTTGTCCCTGCACCCATCATTTAGAAGCCTACAAAGAATCCATTATTTTGCTCCGAAAGAAGATTGAGGAATTTGTAGCGTTCAGACACCTTATCACGAATAAAATCAGACCCAACCCCAATCACGTTGATCTGAATTTTCATGGGATTTTCTTCTTTGACATTTTTCAGGATATCAAAGATGTCATCTTTGCGATTGGAATTATGAAGAGTGGGTGCCCCGTCGGTTAGCAGCACAATATCACTCGTCGTACTGTAATTACGTAGAACAAAAAGTAATGCATCCCGGGTTGGAGTCCCCCCCAAAGGCCGCATGCTATAGATGAAATCAAAAGCATCTGCCTTGTTAAACTGCGTTGTTTCTTTCAAGTCTCCCCATAAAGATTTAAAGGGAGCGCGCTCACCAAGTGGGTACTGAATGACATCAATTTTATAGGTGGCAGGCAAAGAAGTGATAAGCATTTTAATTCCCGCCTTCACTTGTCCCATTCGGTCTTCCTCCACCATACTGTATGAAGTATCGATCAAAAAAACGATGTTCTTACCTTTAAACTTAAATCCGATATCAAGATTGGCCCCCATCGGGACAGGATCAACTGCTGCAACCGGTGCAGGAGTCAAAGCGATTTTTTCTTTCAGCGCCTTAATCTCTTCTTCTAATTTTTGATTCTTTTCCCGAGTTGAAGCAAGGTCTGCCTTCACCATCTCAGTCACTGTATCCGGTTTTTCTTCTTTGGGTTGATTTTTAGGAATAGCAACATAGAGAATAATAACAGCACCCAAAGCTCCACTCAGCAGATCTAGGAAGGAGATCGAAAAGACTTCAATCTGCCGGCGTTTCCTCATAGGATTTCAATCTTATTAATGAGGTTGTCGATCACGTATTCTTTAAGATCAGAGTGAAAACGATCTGTCTCCTCCTGGAGTTTATGCACAAAAAACATAATGATGATAGAGAGAACTAAAGCCACGAGTGTCGTATCGAAGGCGACACCTAGAAGACTCGTGATCTTTTCCATGTCACCAGAGTTGGCGACAATCAGGGCCTGAGAAATACCAATGACTGTTCCGACGAATCCAATCGAAGGAATTACCCACGTCAGGTAGCGAATAATTGATTGCTCTCCTTCCGCTTTTTCCTGAGACACCTCAATTTGAATACTCACGATGTCGATCAATTCAGAAAGAGAGCCCGAGGTACGAAATTTCGTACATGCCTTTTTTAAAAGATCACTCAGAATGTATTTCTCTTTGCGCTCAAATTCGATGAGTTTAAATTTCAGATTATTAATATCATTTGGCATAAGAACATATTTATCCGAAGTCGAAATAAGATTCATCTTGAAGGCCTTGCGTTCTCGACTGAGAAGCTTTAACTTATCTCCGACTTCGAGCCATGCCAGAAAAAATGCAAGATACGTGAAAGTCTGAATGTAACCGCCGTTTATAACGTCCCCGCCCAAAAGCATGAGGATCCGGTAGACAGCAGGGGAACTTTGTTTAGTTATTATGCTTAACATCACCATACAAATAGCCGTAATTAATAGGGCTATTCCCGATGCTAAGGATAGGTTTCTAAGGTTTTTCATCTTAGGGTTTCCATGTTATTAAAGCGTTAGTTCATATATCGGCACCACAGAGAAAACCCTAAGGGAAAGCCCATGAAGAAAGTTGAAATTCATCCAGACGCAGTAGAAAAAGTAAAAAAGTTCACCGTCACAGATACCGACCTTGGTTTTGGGAAGCACGTTAGCCCCATTATGATCCAAGCGGTTTACGATAAAGGTGAATGGCAGCGCTTTGACCTAGTTCCTTATGCGCCAATCCCTCTCGATCCTTGTGCAAAAGTATTGCATTATGGTCAGGAAATATTTGAAGGCATGAAGGCCTTCCGCCATCCGGATGATAAAATTCATCTCTTCCGTCCTGAACAAAACGCTCGCCGCTTTAACCAATCGGCCCGACGTATGTCGATGCCGGAAATTCCTGAAGATCAGTTTTTGCATGCGTGTGAAACCATCTGTGCTTATTCAAAAAATATTGTTCCTAAAAGGCTTGGTGAATCTCTCTACCTTCGTCCTTTCATGATTGCGACTGAAGTTGGAATGGGCATCAAACCGGCCAAGCAATTTCTTTTCATCGTTGTTGCTTCTCCATCAGGCTCATACTTCTCAGGTGATTCAGTAAAAGTTTATATCGAGCGTGATGATATTCGTGCAGCCGCTGGTGGAATTGGTTTTGCAAAAACTGGTGGTAACTATGCTGCGAGTCTTCATTCTTACGCTAAAACAATAAATCTCGGATGCGATCAAACTATGTGGCTTGATGCTAAAGAGAGAAAATACATTGAAGAGATGTCTGGAATGAATTTCATTGCGATCATTGATGGCGCTCTTCACACGCCAGAAATCTCAGACACAATCCTTGACGGGATCACACGTAAATCGACACTTGAAATCGCTAAACGTATGGGCCTTAAAGTGTTCGAAGAAAAGCTCGCCATTGATGACTTGCTCAGATTAATTAAAGAAGGTCGTTGTACTGAAGCCTTTGTATGTGGAACTGCCTCAGTAATCGCTCCTATTTCTTTATTCATGGATAAAGACGGAACAAAACACTTCTTAAAAGATGGTCATGGAAAAATTGGTATGGAGCTTCGTGAGAAACTCATCAATATCCAGTCTGGCCGTGAAGAAGCACCGAAAGACTGGTGCTACCCTATCCGCGATTTAAGCTTTTAATTCAAAAACAATCGATCCAACAACTTCGCCATTCACCTGGATGGCGAGGTTATGTTTCCCACTATAATACTTCATGGTCGTAATAGGTTTCAGAGAGTGATTTTTCTTGAGAACGACTTCCTCTCCAGCCTTCAGCTTAAGCGTTTTTAACTTATAGATCTTTGTCCCGTGCTTGCCACTCGCCTTAATAAAATCAATTATGTAATCAACAATTATTTTCTGATCTCGCGGGGCCAAAGACTTTACCACTATTTCAAAGGTCAGAGTGTCGTTCACTTTTAATTTTGATTTTAAAAGTTTGATCTCCCCTGTTTTTACTTTAACTTTCTCGGCACCCATGAGTTTTAGTGCCGGTTGATATCCTTTTTTAATCAAGACTCTTAAAGCATGTCTTTTAACCCACTCAATTTTTGCCTTATGTTCAGTCGGACAGCTTTTTTCCCACGCCCTAAGAACTTCGACTACCACGTGGGGATGATTTTTAGCAATGTCATTCAAGTGATTGGCCACACTCTTTCGAACATAGAGTTCATCGTCAAATTTTAATTTTTCCAGCAAATGTAGCGTATGAGTAGGATCCATCATAAAGATTGGTAATCTTGTTCCCCAAGGAAGGAGCGGCCTGGAGCCCTCTGAAACCCAACGGCGAACATGAGCATTTTTATGAGTTGAGTTTTTCATAAAATACTTCAGAACCTTCGTGTGATTTTTTAGGAAGAACGGACGGATGGCAAATTCCGAGGTAAAGAGTTCTGTCATTTTTCTCATCGCATCCAGCGATTCATCAAAATGCTCGAGCCCAAATTGCCCGATGTATTCAGAAAAAGGCCACAGAGAAAAACCTGAAAGCTTATGGTTATCCATGACCTTCGTGAGAATGGTTAGGGCCTTTAAATAATCCTGCGGTAGATATATTTTCAGTCGTTCGGTAATTAAAAGCACACGCGCTTTTAATTCTAGTAGCGAAAGTTCTGAGCTTAGTTTGGAAAATTCTTTGGATTTAAATTCGGGATAAACTTTGGAAATTTCACTGGCGATATTCTTCACGACATCTGAACTGATTAAATTTTTAAATGCAGAAGGTTTGTCCATGAAGCCTCGGGGTAAAAAGAGGGCCACCTGAGTGGCCCTCTCTATTTAACCTAAGGTCGGTAAAAGTTCAAAACAAAGAATCGCAATCCCGGTCGGCATGAGGGCCCCTTTCAAAAGTCCAAGAGGAGAAATCCCGTCAGCACCGAAAGAATCTTTCAAAATTCCGTAACCTGCAGGGTTAGGAGCATTCGCAATAACTGTTAAACCACCACCTGTAACAGCACCGGCCACAAGAAAGTACTTAGCAGAGTCTGTAAGTTCAACCAGTGATCCAAGATAAGTAAGAGCAGCGTTGTCAGTAATACCAGTGAGAGCAGTTGATCCAAAATAAAGAACTTGATCAGAAAGACTTGATATCAATGGCTGAAGCCACCACTTCTGCTCAGATCCAAGAACGATGAGTCCTGCTAGGAAGAATCCTACCATGAGAGAAGACTTAACCTGAACTTCGTCCTGGAATTCATTGGTCACAGTTGTGAAACCAAGGAAGAAGAGGAAAAGCCCCATGAAAGCAACCATATGGTGAGCATTCACCACGACCAGAGCAAGGAAAAGAACGTGAACCATTGTTACCCACCAAGGCGGTAACATTTTCTGGCCATTATCAGCACGTAACTGGAAATCTCCAGTGAGTTCTTTCTTAAAGTAAAAAGAAACAATCAAGGCACTGATGATACAAGAGATAGCCGCTTTATATCCGAAAGTCATAAACATGTGACTCATTCCCCAGCCCCATTTACTAGCAACCATAAGAACTGGAGGAGCAGCAAAGTGAGTGAGCGTTCCGCCAATCGAGATGTTTACAAACAATAGACCGATCGTGGCGTATTTAAATTTAGTCGACATCTCTTTTGTGTAGAAATTTTTTAAAAGGATGATCGCAGTTACTGTCATTGCAGCAGGCTCAGTAATAAATGAACCAAGCAAAGGACCCACTATTAATGCAGTTAAGTAGAAAGCCATCTTCTGAGGAAGTGGCATGAGTTTTGAGATGGCGACAATGATTTTTTCTGAAAGCTTAATTACCGGACGAGTTCCGGCCATCGCCATAATAACAAAAACAAACCCTGGCTCAGTGAAATTTAGAGTTTCAAGATAAGCAACAGGTGCTCCAACTCCTTCAACGCCCATAACAATTAATAAGAACACTGCTGCCCACATACCAAAAACGGCTTCAACTTCGGCCATGAAATGGAAGAAGTTTTCACCAATTGATCCTTGCGGATACTTGTGTGCAATGTGAGCGAACTTACTCACGAGAAACGTGTGCAGAATGGCCACAGCGAAAATAATGGTCGCTGCCAGCTGGATGGTTGTTGGATTCATAATTCCCCTTTGGAAAACGTATTTCCATTATTTTAAAGGGTATTTAAATTTTTTGGGAAAAAAGACTAACCGTTTTTACCAATGGAGTTCACAGGACAAGCATCCATCTGCTCGATGCAAAGAGCGATTTCGTCGGGAGTTGTCGGTTGTTTTTTGATATAAGCATTTCCGCAATCATCTTCGGCATAAAACTCGGGTGCTCCCGAATAACAAACGTTACAGGCAATACAACCTTCGCCCCCGTCATCATCGGGATCCGTACAGTAGAAAGGACCGGGAACATTCTTCGCGTGCTTATTTTTTACGTTTGCCATGGGACTTATAGTAATAGGGAGTGGACCTAGTATCAAGATTTAAAGCTATTTGCCTTGCGTTATTTTTGACTAAGCTGCTGAGAATAGATAGGTTTAGGGCGATTATTTTCAAGGATACCCCATGAATCAAACTATTTTAGATAAAGCGACACTCTGGAGCCAGAATTCCTACATCAGCATTGAGGATCGCGCGGAAATTACCGATCTCATCAACAAACTTCCGGCCAGTGAAATTGAACTCAAAGAAAGATTCCATAGCGATTTAGAATTCGGTACCGGAGGCTTACGTGCCCCTATGGGCATGGGTCAAAGTCGAATGAATAAGTACAATGTTCGCAAGGCGACTCAGGCCCTTTGTAACAATATCATTAAAAATTTTGGTGGTGGCTCGGCAGTTATTTCATATGACTCCCGTAATTTTTCAAAAGATTTTGCCAAAGAAGCAGCGGGCGTTTTTGCCGGAAACGGTATCAAGGCCTACATCTTCAGTGCCCTGACTCCAACTCCAATGCTTTCATTTGGTGTTCGTTACTATAAAGCACAAGCGGGAATCATGATCACCGCCAGTCATAATCCTCCCATCTACAATGGCTATAAAGCTTTCTGGAATGATGGTGGTCAGGTTGTTCCTCCCATCGACAAAGATATTATTTCTAGCTACAACGGCATAGCTGACTGGAAAGAAATTAAATTTCTTCCCTTCGACGAAGCAGTCTCTCAGAAGCTCATTGAATGGACTGATCAAAAAGTTGATGAAGCCTTCTATAAAATCATTGAAACCAAAGTTGTTCAAAATCCCGAGATGTGTAAGCGTGATGGTTCAAAACTTTCAATCGTCTACACAGCACTTCACGGCACAGGTCAGGTGCCGTGTATGGCGGCAACGACGAGAATTGGTTTTACCAATATCGTAAGTGTGCCTGAGCAGGCTGCGCCCGATGGAAACTTCCCAACGGTTAAATCTCCCAACCCGGAAGATCCAAAAGCACTCGCTATGGCAGTCGATACCATGATGAAAACCAATGCGGATATTGTCTTTGGTACAGACCCGGATGGAGATAGACTTGGTCTAGCTCTTAATGATCACGGGAAAGCCGCCTACATTAATGGAAATCAGATTGCAGCTCTTATGCTCTACTACGTGTTCAAAACAAAAGTAGAAAAGAAAACTCTTCCAGAAAATGCTCTGGTGATAAAATCAATCGTCACCTCTCCCATTCAAAATGCAATCGTTGAACATTTTGGCGGAACAGTGATGGATACACTTACAGGCTTTAAATGGATGGCAGGACTTCTGCAGGAACTAGAAACTAAAAGATCAAAATACAATTTTGTGTTCGCTTCAGAGGAATCTTTCGGATATATGCCTCATGCAGAAAGCCGTGATAAAGACGGTGTCAGCTCGATGACCCTCATGTCTGAAGTCGCTCTTTATTTTAAACTCCAAGGTAAAAACCTCACCGAAGCTCTTGATGAGATCTACGAAAAATTTGGCTTTTACTACGAATCCTTAGTATCTCTGGATTATGAAGGACTTGTAGGAGCCGAAAAAATCTCCCGCATCATGGAATATTTCCGTAATTATCCAGAGACTCATTTTGCTGGTGAAGAAATTGTGGCGAAAGAAGACTATCAGGCATCAGTAGCAACAGATGTAAAAAATAAAACGTCCAAAACGATTAATCTTCCAAAGAGTAATGTTCTTAGTTTCACATTTGCCAGTGGAAACAAACTATTCCTCAGACCATCAGGAACAGAGCCGAAAATTAAGTTCTATACCATGGTTAGAGAAACCGACGGCAATATTGCTGTGAAGAAATCAACAGCTCTTAAAAAAGTTGCCGTCATTGAAAACCAAATTAAAGAAAGTTGTGAGAAAGCCTAATGGGAAAATCAATAGTCTTAGTTAGTGGTGGAATGGACTCACTGGTATGCGCAGGAATGGCGACTCTGGCGAGCAAGGATGTTTCTTTTCTTCATATGAATTATGGACAAAAAACTTCTGTTAAAGAGCGGGAGTGTTTTGAAGCCATTGCAGATTATTATAAAATTCCACAAAACAAGAGAAAAGTTATTGATATGACTTTCCTCCAGCAGATTGGCGGGAGCTCACTAACTGACGATGCAATCTCAGTTAAAAACTACAAAGGTGATTCAGACCTGATCCCTGATTCTTATGTTCCATTTAGAAATTCAATTATTCTCTCACTGGCCGTTTCGTGGGCGGAAGTTGTTGGAGCTGAAACTCTCTATATTGGTGCCAATCATGAGGACTCTCCGGGTTATCCGGATTGCAGACCCAGCTATTACGAAGCGTTCAATAAAGTTATTCAAGAAGGTACGAAGGCCGGAGATATAAAAATCGAAACTCCGGTTATCAGCATGAAAAAACGCGATATCGTCCTTAAAGGTAAGGAACTCGGAGTACCTTTTCAATTAAGTTGGTCTTGCTACAAGCGTGGCGACAAGGCCTGTGGAATTTGTGACTCTTGTGCGCTTAGACTACGAGGTTTTAAGGAAGCTGGTATAATCGACACCATACCTTACCTCTAGGAGTTTCTATGAAATTTTTTGCTATCCTCACTCTATCGATGATTTCTTTTTCGGCTTTTGCAGACGAAGAGAATTTTGCTAAAGCTAAAGAAATGATATTGGCCAACATCGATAAGAGAATTACTCTTATACAGGAACATAAAACGTGTGTTGCAGCATCGGGTGAAAGAAGTGCACTGAAGGCGTGTCATAAAAAGCACAACGCTGACATGCAAGGTCTTCGTTCTGATCGCAAGACGATGAAAGAGCAATTCAAGAATGAAAGAAAAGAACGCAAAGCTGAAAAGAAGAAAACTTAAAATCCGTTATAGAAATTATAAGACTGAATAAGAATATAATTCTTCCCGTACTTCTGGTACGGGACTTTTCTTGTTACGGCCTGAGCACATCTCATAAATGTTTTATCTAGAAAAGCATCTTTGGATGAAAAATCAAAATACTCCGTTCTGCCTCTTTGATTTATACCAACGACCATACAGGTCTGAAACTCTTCCTTCCCTGTACGACGCCTAAAATCCTCATAGCATAATTGCATACCGGCCTGAGTATTATATAGTTCCTGATTAAGATGAACACTTCTCGGGGCACGTTTTGTTTTGTTACGTGGATTTTTTAAATAAGTAAGAGCATTTTTTGAACATACTTTTTCTTTTTCGAAGGGGCGGGATGTGGAACAAGATGAGAATAGAACAAGACACAAAAGTGGAATGATTTGTTTCATCGTTTTTTTACTCTCTCTAAAGCTTTGATGATCTTCCTGAAATTGACATAGTCATAGCGACTTTGACACTTCAAGAGAAAGTCAGCCATTGATGGCTCTTCGTCTTTGAGAAAGTAATAAGAAAAATCATTTGCGACAATAAACAGTGCGGCTAGAGGAGAGATCCGATCGGCCTTAAGCCCCATAGGAAATCCATTTCCATCAGGTTGTTCATGATGTTGGAGAGCTAACACGTCAGTATCTGGAGGAGCTTGATTGAAATATCTTTTGATTAAACTTGCGGCATCTTTAGGGTGTGAAAGGAAAATCTTTTGAACATCTTCAGGAAACTCATCCTTTCTCGCTTCGAATTCTAACTTATTTGCAACGCTAAGGATTTCAGGTCGCACAGCAAGAGTGATGTCGCAAAGAACTGAAGCATATACTAATTTATCCATCGTTGTGCGCGAAATCCAATCCAGTTGTTTGGCCATGACACACGAAATGAGACTGGTAAGATTCATTTTCTGTGTAAAAAGCGCGTACTCATTCTGATGCTCTTTAAGAGATTTTAAATAGTTTTCTACAAGCGGCTCTTTGTCGACACTGGCGCGAATGCGTTTAACTGCTTCATCAATATGTTCTTTAAACTCTTTCTCTACATGGACTTCATCATCGATGCGTAGAATTTTTTGTTCAAATCTTTTTTCCGCCGTGTCATTTGCTCCACGAAGAACAAATTTAAAGTTGTTGGCTTTAAGAAAGATCTCGATCTGACTTTGAATCTGATTAATAACCCACAAGGCAGTTTCTCGGTTAAGGTAGAGGTACTGAATCCCCTTTTCCTTATACTTTTTGATATCCAAAATTCCCGTATCATCATCCTCGCGGAAGATTTTGATATATTTGTCCTGGCCTATGCGGATATAGAGCGTTTTATTAATCCCATCAAGGATGGAAAGAAAGTTAATATCGATCCGGCAATAATGATCTTCGTTCAGGTAAGGAGAGCCAGCAAAGGTTTCTTTGGCATCTTCGATCAACTCCATAGGAAGGTTTGATTCATTCATCAGCTTAATCTGGTGTGCATCTTTGAGCAGCTCAGTGCCCTCCTGACGAACATGATTCACCAGCACAACAATTCTTACATACTTTGAATGCTCTTTAAGATGTCCTACAAAATCTTCAAGCAGATAAGCATTGGGAACATAATCGTAAACGATCATACTGGGAGCGATCTCAATATTTTTTAGAAAAAGTAGTGCTTTCTCCTCGTTCTCAAGTTCGGTCACTTCAGTATGCAGTAGAGTTTCCAATACAAACTTCAGAATCCCCCTCATGTAGGGAGATTCGGAAACGATCAGGAATGGAATCTTTTTAATTTTGTCAGTCATTAGTAAAGTTGGACAAAGTCCCCTTCCGTCACAGAGCCACCGGAATGAAGCGTGCAAATCGCCCCGTCTGTTCCGAAGAAGTCTATAACTTCCAGTGTTCCTTTAACTTCGCCTTGAGACATCCCCATCATAGCACCTGATTCAGGATCGTAAATTTCCTGACCTTCAGTGATGACCTTGAGAATATCTCCCATATTTATACCAGACATACGTCCGGCATTGACATAAATTCTTGTACCGATAATTTTAGCGACTCGGCCCA
>JBBARF010000018.1:0-37941 GCA_040399925.1 Bacteriovoracaceae bacterium | reverse complement strand
TGTTCCAAGGTTCTTTTGGTTTGATTTAGAGTTTGCTGCATCTTTGTAGAGCATGAAAGGCATTCCCGTCTCAATTTGAGATGAAATAACTTTGTACCAAAGATCACGTGCCTTAACTGTTCTGAGACCGCGGCCTTCAGCTTCGTATTTTTCATAAAGAGCATCGAACTCTTTGCCGTGACAGTCAGCGAGTCCAGGGGACTTGTTTGGACACATAAGAGTCCAATCAGCATCAGCCTCTACTCTTCTCATAAACAAGTCATTGATCCAAAGAGCGTAGAAAAGATCACGTGCACGAAGCTCGTCTTTACCGTGGTTCTTACGAAGCTCGATAAAGTCTTCGATATCAGCATGCCAAGGCTCGAGGTAGATGGCGAAAGCACCTTTACGTTTACCACCGCCCTGATCTACGTAGCGAGCTGTATCGTTGAATACGCGAAGCATAGGCACGATACCGTTAGAGGTTCCGTTAGTTCCGCGGATGAAAGAACCTTTCGCGCGGATGTTATGGATAGAAAGACCAATACCACCAGCTGATTGAGAAATGAGAGCACACTGCTTGAGTGTTGAGTAGATTCCTTCGATGGAATCATCTTTCATTGCTACCAGGAAGCATGACGACATCTGAGCTTTATTTGTGCCGGCATTGAATAAAGTCGGAGAAGCATGAGTAAACCAGCCTTCGGAAATAAGATGGTAAGTTTTAATAGCTTCTTCAATGTTTCCAATTTGTACTCCTAGGGCAACACGCATAAAGAGATGCTGAGGTCTTTCAACAATCTTTCCGTTAACTTTTAATAAATAAGATTTTTCAAGAGTCTTGAATCCGAAGTAATCGAATTCAAAGTCACGTGAGTAAGCAATTTCAGTCGAGATTCTATCTCTGTACTCGTAAGCAAACGCCATGATCTCTTCAGAGATCAAAGGTTGTTTTACACCATTGAATTCACTCTTGTAATTATAAAGAGTCTCGAAAGTCTCCATGAATGAATCAGATGTCGAACGGTGAAGGTTTGCTACGGCAATTCGGCCTGCAAGGCGCGCGTAGTCCGGATGAACAGAAGTCATATAAGCAGAAACTTCTGCTGATAAGTTATCCAGTTCTTCCGTCGTGATCCCGTCAAAAAGACCATTGATGGTACGTTTCGCAATTTGCATTGAATCAACGTGACTATCTAAGTTGTAAGTAAGTTGTGAAATACGGTGAGTGATTTTATCAAACTGCACCGGCTCTTTTTTTCCTGAACGTGTTGTTACGAACATGTGTATATCTCCTCTCAAAACTTTGTGTGTGTGTTAACTAGAAATCCATGTCAGTTGAGAAATTGAACTGAGCTCCTGCGGGCTCTTTAGTTGAATTCGCAACTCCAGCTTTTTGATACTCAGAAACTTTTCTCTCAAAGAAGTTCGTTTTCCCCTGCATAGAGATGAGCTCCATCCAGTCAAACGGGTTCTTAGCATTGAAAAGATTTGAGTAACCAAGTTGGCGCATCAATCTGTCAGCACAGAATTTGATGTACTCTTTCATCATGTCTTGGTTCATTCCGATAAGTGATACCGGTAGTGCTTCAGTGATGAACTCGCACTCGAACTCCACGGCTTCAGTGATCAAAGCGCGGATACGAGTTTCAGATGGTTTATTTTGAATGTAGTCTTTGTAAAGCATACAAGCGAAATCAGTGTGAAGACCTTCGTCACGAGAGATAAGCTCGTTAGAGAAAGTTAATCCCGGCATGAGACCGCGTTTTTTCAACCAGAAGATTGAACAGAACGCACCAGAGAAGAAGATTCCTTCGATAGCAGCAAAGGCCACAAGTCTTTCAGCGAAAGATTCGTTACCGTTGATCCACTTCATCGCCCAGTCAGCTTTCTTCTTAATACATGGAATATTATCGATGGCCTTGAAGAGATAATCTTTCTGTTTAGCATCTTTAATATAAGTGTCGATCAGAAGACCGTAAGTTTCTGCATGGATGTTTTCCATTGCGATCTGAAATCCGTAAAACGCACGCGCTTCGGGAATTTGCACATCATTATAAAAACGAAGAGCAAGGTTCTCGTTAACGATTCCGTCAGAGGCCGAGAAAAATGCTAAGATATGAGAAATATAATGACGCTCTTGCTCATTTAAATTTTCCCAGTCTTGGAGATCCGAATAGAGATCAATTTCTTCTGCTGTCCAAAAACTCGCCATCGCATTCTTGTACATATTCCAAATTTCGTTGTGCTTAATTGGGAATAAAACGAAGCGATCATTTGTCTTTGTAAGTAGTGTTTCCGTGCTCATAACCCCAGCTCCTTCTTCATGATGTGTGTGGTTGTGTTAATAAATCTGTCTTATATTCAGCGTAGTGGGGCTTCTGACGTTTGAAAAGAGAAAAATCTATATATAGTGGTGTTGACATTTTTTTGACGGTTTTTATAACTAGATTTAGTGTAATGCCCGATTAAATCTATCGACAAACGGGGGTCAAAATAAACAATTTCTTACATGTACGAGTGCGCTAATTGATGTTCACTTTACAAACAGAATACGGCCCAGCGTAAAAATTCAATGCGGGGCCGTATTTAAGGGAAAGTGTTGCCGCATCTATGGATTGATAGAGAATCACAATTAGACCTCTTTGGTTAAGGCCTAGCACTAAATCAACATCGACATGGGAATCTCTGCAACGAATTATGGTTAGCAGCTAACTGATCTCCACATACCTCGATCTCTTCCCTTTCCCATGGCTCACTAGTGCCCAAAGTTTCCTGATACTTTTGGCCGTTAAGATCGATGCAGCCGCTGAAACAAAGTTTGGCTTTGATTTGATGACCCATTTCCTGGGTAGAGTCCTAATTCTTCCGGCGTGAAGCTACCCTTCACACGCTCGATTCTCGGATTTCCACCAATACATTTAAAAGCACGGCCTATGTCGATAAAAAGACCATCATCAGGGGAGCCTGATTCAACGGGAAGGCAAAGTTTAGCATTTGTTTGTTTATTCTCGGCGAGCTTTGGGTTCATCACCTCCAGTGGCTTTGCAGTTGTATGGAAACTAAGAATAAGGTGAAAGATTAAGCTTTTCACATAAACATTTTTAACACTAAAAATCGCGACCTAAAATCAGGTAATTACTTGCGGATAATTCCCTAAAAAAGACTCAACTTTGAGGAGTAGTTTCCGATAAGAATCTACCTACGGAGGCATCGTGATTTTCTACACACTTTCAGGACCAAAGTTCACGCTCGAAGTTCATGACGACAAGATTAAGCTCGTAAGGCGTGCTTGGTGGAAACTTCTTTCTAGAGAGCCACAGGTCAGCACTTGGGAAGTCCAAAATCTTTCAACCTTTACCATGACCAATCCTAGTTTTCTCTCTATGGGACGACTCGAATGGCAGTCAGTCAACGGACACAAGGGTAGATTCCGGTTCACGACGAATGCTGAAATGGTTAAAAAAATCGAACGCTATCTTCAAGAGAAGATCATCAAGAATGAAGAGAAGAAAATAGCGCTCATCACTCCCATTATAAAATCTCGAAAGAAAGCTGCCTAAAAATTTTAAAATCATTAAGACTCTAGACAATTCTTAAGAATTACTGTTTCATATATCAAACAAAAAAACGCACACTCTAACTTGAGGTTTTTGAATGATATATGCCCTACTCTTAGTATGTTTAATACCCCTAAACTCGTTTTCACAAGAAATTCTTGAAACTGTCGAAGTGACCGAGACTTCATTCTTTGATTTTTGGGAAGAAGACACGGACTCAAAAATTTTTTCGGGTAAAAAAAATACCGTCACTGATTTAAAAAAGATTCCTCAGCTTCAAACCAATAACTATCGTCTGGCGACTTCACAAACAGCAGGCCTTCTTATCTCTGAAGTACCAAATGAATCCCTCGCAGCGATTACTTATCGCGGTCTCGGTGATCCTCATGAGTCCTTTAACATACTCCTTCTTCAAGATGGACTTCCTGTAGCTGCAGACATGTATGGCTATCCTGCTCACTACTTCTCTCCAGCTTTGCCCATGATGAGTAAGTTTCAATTCGTCAGAGGGGGCGCAGGCCTTCTTTACGGGCCTCAACCGATGGGTGTCATAAACTATATTTCGACTCCTCTGGTGCAGGGTCAACCTTTGTCTGGAAAAGTTGCTGTGACCGGTGGATCGTTTAATCTGCTCACAACTAATAACGCCATCTATGGTTCTAAAGGTGATAACTCATACGCTATTGAATATTACCGACGCCAAGGTGATGGACCTCAAAAAATTAATTCAAACTTTGAGGCCGACTATCTGCAAATCAGAAACACAACGTTTAAAGGACGAAACAAATTTAAAGTCGCCTTTAACGGATACAACTCTGATCACGGCGAAACCGGTGGTTTTGCTAAAAGTCCTGGAGCAAATAGAAACGTATATGGAGATGATCAAGATGTTGCTTCTAAAAGACATGACCGTCTAAAAGTCTCACGTGCCCAAATTTCAACAGGTGTTGAACATAAAATTGGTGATGACTCCGAAGTCCATGTCAATCTATGGGTCAATGCTTACAGACGCTACTCTAAGCGCCAGTCTGGAAGTGGCTTCGGAACTTTTGCTACCGGTGCAACAAATGAAATCACGACTCAGCAATATTATGGCTACAACGGTGAGGCCCGGTACTTGAGAAACTACTCGGCTTTTGGAAATAAACACACCCTCACAGCAGGTGTGCTCTACTTTAATCTCATATCACCAATTATGGTTGAGACTGGTGCCAGAGCTGATTCAAACCATGGAACAGTGACTCGCCGTCTTGAAAGGACAACTCACACCAATTCATTTTTTGTAGAGAACCGATTTAGTTTTGAAAGACTCATAGTCACTCCGGGAGTCAGAGTCGAAAGCATCCGCCAATCTATTGAAGAGAGAAAAAGTCCTAACTCTCCTTTGAGAGATGCTGAAGATACAGTCAACCAACCACTCTTTGGTCTTGCTGTTGCCTATCACACATCTGATAACTCTCAGGTTTATGCCAATATTTCTGAATCCTACAAACCTGTGACCTATGCTGATGCCGTTCCTTTAAATGCTTCAACAACAGTTTCAGAAGATATCGACCCAAGCAAGATAGTGAATTACGAGCTTGGTTACCGTGGCCAATCTCCTCTCATGAATTGGGATGCTTCTGCTTTCTATATCTATTATGGAAATAAGTTTGGTCAAGTGGGAACCGGTTCAGGCATCAATATCCAAAATACTGGGGCCGGAACTCATAAAGGTTTTGATCTCTCAAGTGAGTTCAAGCTCTCTCATCTTGTTCAAAGACTTAAACCATCTGGAGACTTCAATCTCTATGGAAACATTGCAGTTCTTGATGCGAAATTTACGAATGGTCCTCTAAGAGATAAAAATCCCCAGTACGCTCCAAAATCAATCATCCGTACTGGTATGATCTATAACAAAGAGGATAAAGTGAAAGTCGCCCTGATGTGGGTCATGGTCAGCAGTCATTTTGGTGATGATAACAATACAGATAATTTTGAAATCCCATACTATTCAGTTTTGGACTTAACGGCAGACTGGAATATTTCAAAGTCATGGATGGCCTCTTTGGGGATCAACAATCTTTTAGATCGGGAGTATTATTCACGTGTCAGAGCTGATGGTATTGCCTGGGCCTTAGGTCGAAATGTCTATGCGGGTGCGACTTACAATTTTTAGAAGACTGAAAGACTTGGTCATAACGAGGAAACGTATCCTCATCATAAATCAAGGTACTTAAGCATTTATACTTAGAAAAAAAGCCATATTGAATACAACAGTCAATTTTTTTAACAAATAAGCCGATGATAAGTAGGGAGAATCTCTATGAAATTATCTTTTTTATGTTTATTTTTGGCCCTAACTTATATGGGGACTTCATTGGCTCAAAATCATGAGGAAGCTGTAGATAAATCTGCAGTACCCCCAAAAGAACAAATTAAAGATGAAGAGAGTTGTGATGATCTCATGAAAAAACACCTTCAGGGTTTACTTCAAAGAGATCATAACGGAATTCTATCGCTTCACTATCAATTGACGATGCTCAAACTTGCAAAAAAAGTTGTGGGCGATAAAAACATGACTTTGGAAGAGTACATCAAAAAAGATATGGCACGTCTCAGGGCCCTTGATAAACAGGACCCTGCGACTCTGGATGATCTTGACCATGTGTATTCGGCCAATGCCAGTGACGATTTAAAATCTGTTTATCAAAATATTAATGCCTTAAAAAAATCATCAGGTAGTCTTGATTATATTGCTGGCAAAAGAATTGATAACGATGACGTCGCCTCTTACATCCTGTACGAGACAATGCTTGATACAAAAGATAATACCTTCAACAAAACTGACGTTGCCGTTTTGTGGATGATGAAAAATCTTAAAACCAAAGCCGCTCAAACGAGTGCTGCAGGCAAAGCTTCAGCCGCTGAAGTCAGTAACCAAGTCGCCCGTTATACGGGTCTTGTTAAAGGTGTCGACAAGGCTTCTTCTGGTGACATTAACAAAGAACTTAAATCTATAAAGGGCAAAATTGATGCCTTCATGATGGATGCTAGGAAATCTTTGCTAGCTAGTAACCCTCAATGTGTTGATGACAAGGGCATATGGCTCAAGTCCTGTGCAACGGGTAACGAGAATGAGCAATTCGCGGAACTTGTTCTTAATATGAATAATGTGTCTAAAAAAACCGCCTCCAATGTTGTTAATCAAATCGTGGGTCGGACTCGTGGAAAAGAAAAAGCGAGCATTGGATCCGAAGGGCTGAATGCTTGCGAAGGTAAACCCTACAAGCCTCAACAGATCAGCTTTACTCGTCGAGAGTTTGGAGCACCTGATAGTCACGCTATCCATAAAGCTCAGCACGCCCTCGAGCACGGGCCAACAGAGATGTCATTTGGGCCCGTTAAATGCGGTAAACACTTTAAAAAGTTCTTAGTTCAAATTGATCAGTATGAAAAAGAAACTTGCTGTAGCAATAAGATCACAAAATATAACGAAGATAAGGCACTAGTCGCCGCCGAAGGTGATTTTTTCTGTAAAGGGTTTTACGGAATTCCTTACGTGGCGGAAGTCGGTATCAAAGGTGGTGTTCAAGTTGAGGCTGGTCTTGGTGGTAAAATTGGTCTTGATGAGAAGACATGTGAAACCAAGGGATGTATCTACGGAAAAGGGGCGATTAGACCTTACCTCGCTCTCTATGCGGAAGTTCTGGCAGGACTTGCCTCTCTCGAGGGTGGTGTACGCTGGGAGCCCTTTGTCACAGCTGCTTACTGTATGCCTAAGGGAGAACATGGCTACACGACGGTAGATTTAACTCCGAACAGCATCTACCTATACTACACAGCTAGCATGGGATGGGGAATGACATCAAAGTCTGGAAACGAGAAGATTTACGCAAGTAAAACTGTGATAAATATTTATAACAATCATCATTAGAATATATAATGACTCCATAACACGGAGTCTTTATGAAATCACTTATCACACTGTTTTACTTGGTTATCTCAATCAATACATTCGCGGCTGAAATCAAGGTCCCTACTTTTATGGTAGGAGTGAAAGAAGATAAGAGTGCCCTCAAGGGTTCCTACTACGTCTATCAGGCCGACGCTATGTTAGTGCCCAAAGATATAGTTGCGGCCAAGACTAAGAACAGCTCCATTGAAGAACTGGTTTCATCACTTCAGTATGCCTATGAAAAAAATGACAGAGATTTATTCTTCTCTCTCTTCACTCCTGCCACGGTGACCGAGATCAAAAAGATGCCACCTGCCGCCTTCGAACAAAACTGGAAGGCCTACGCCGGCAAAAAAAATACCAAGCTACAATTCTATCATTCACACCGAAATGGCTTTCTTATTGGACTTAAAGCTCCAGGTGAAAAGAGCTTCAACATCCAGTATGTCATTAAGTCTAGTGGCCAGTTCTTTTTTGATCGCTTTGAGGTTGATGAGAAAGATTTGCGCTATCACAATATCGGCATGTACGTGACCTACTCACCTATGAAGATTGCTCCTGCAAGTCTTCTTCAGACATTTAAAAGCGAAGATGAGAATAAGATGCTCCAGGTTCAACTTACCGAGCCCTATATCGCTGTCTTGAAGAAAACTAAAGATGGATGGAATCTTATTGGTCAAACCAAAGATAACGATAGTGAGTTCTCGACTTGGCCAGACCTAGATAAAGCTACGGGGGTAATTCGTATCAACGTTGAAGGTATTGGTATTGATCCCAATAATAAGCCAGAGATTTTAGTGCTTGAGAGTAGCTTTCCGATTAGTGGGTACCCTTTAAACTTAGCTCCTAAGGGTCAGTTCACGCCTTAGTTTTTCGATCAGTGGTGAGCCTTAACTTTTGGCTTACCATTTACAAGTTTTCAAAAGATCCTATTTTATATCAGAGCTTTTCCGAGGTAAAACTTCATAAACACCTCGATATTCCCCCACTATTCCTTCAACTGAAATTTTGCTGTTTGGTTTCCATCTTTGAATTTTTTCATAAAGTTCAGTCGTCTTGTTTATGAAAACGAGACACTCGTCGCTTTCGTCCACTAAAAATATTTTATATCCATAGGGGGCATCATCTTGAACTTTAGATATTGTTCCATTCAATAAAACTAAGCTTCCTTCAAGATCTTCTCCAATTTCTCGACATAAAGAAAGCCTTGCAACAGGCAAGTTAACATTCCTTTTCCTGAATATTTTCTTTAGATTGATATTCTTTTGTCCATACTCCTCACCGATAAAACCAGTAACTGTAATAGTTTCTCCAACTTCTACGCTAGAAGAACTATCATTGATGTAGATCCCTGCTGATGAATCTTGTATCGCAAAACCGCTCGTAATTGATGATGAAAATGCTCCGGATGGAACCGTTACAGAACCAGTAACTGTGACGGATCGTCCAGGAGGACTTTTCCTAGCTTCTTTAATGGAAATTATTTTTTCAAAACTCTCAAGCTTGGATGAGCAAGAGCTAATCATAACAATATAAAGAGTGAAAACGATTCTAATGCTTTCTCTATTGATTCTCATATAGACGAATTTCATCGAGACCCTTTCGGATCTCAATGAAATTAGATTTTTTCTGTTTCAGCTAGGAAGTTAAGTGGCTGTCTGACATCCACAACACCCCCACCCTTCGGTTTCGGGAATTCGATCAGACCAAGAACCTGACCCATACAACCGACACCTTTTTGTGAGAACTGAGCGTCTTTAACTTTGATCGCGAACTTCGACACTTTTCCGTTTCCGTTAATAGTGAAGTTAAGATCAATCACCCCTTTAATCTTATCAGAGTTACCAATAAGCTCTCTTTGGTAACAGTGACGGAACTGAGGGATGTACTCACGAAGGATTTTTCTCAAGAGTTCCGGATCCATTGAACCGAGAACAACTGTTTTTGGCTCGAGGTAAGATGAATCAAAGCCAGCTTTAGCGGCGAGACCTCGTGATCCATAAGAACCAGTTCCCGATCCTTTCGAATCAGCACCGTTGAACTTACCTACACCGATATTAGCACCTGCAACCAAAGCTCCATTATCTGAAGTTCCTGAATTGAAGGTCGCATCTTTAACACCTGAACCTTTACCAGCAGAACCCGTCGTATTGATCTTAGGAGCATCACTTACGAGTGATCCCATCGCTACTGATGATTTAAACGAGTAGGCCTTAACCGGTTTTACAGCAGCAACAGGAGCGGCCTGGGCCGGTGTCGGGTTAGCTTCTTGAGATTTCTGTGGAGTTGGGTTTGGGCTAGTCGCTTTGGCCACAACTTTTTTATCCTGAGACGCTTGAGCAAACTCTGGCTTAGCAGCTGGAGCCTGTTCAGTTTCTTTGTGACCTGTGTTCTCAGTCTGAGAAGTCGGTTCAGCCGTCGCAACTTCCTGCTTCACTTCTGATTCGATCTTAGCTTCCTTCATTTGTTCAGGAAGTTTATAGATCACAGCGATCTCTTCTTTAACTTCTTCTGGCTTAGGGATGTCCACTAAGAGGAGGAGCAAGAAAGGAATAAAGAATGAGGCAAATACTTTTGAAGCATTCTTAAAGAACTCGCGGTCACGATAAAGGAATGGAATACCTTTCCACTTAGTCGCCTGCTCTACAAAACGGAATGAGATTTGCTCAGTTCCGTGAGTTAAAAACAATGGTTCATTGAGTTTAATCTTGTCCCAGGCAACCGATGGTGTAACCGATTCAGTTGGATAGAAACGAAGCTCTCCATTTTGAATACTGAAGATTTTTGTACGCGCCACAGTGTGAAACACGATATCTGATTTGGCCTTTTTCTCAGGAGAAAGGAAGTAATCACCATTTTTGAATGAGAGGTAAGTCACATCCATCATGAGACCATTCACGTAACTCACAACTTCCAGACGACGGTCTTTTACGTTGTGGGCGATTTCCAGAGCGGCTTCAGTCTCATCCAGCTCGATATATCCAGATGGATTGTATTTAACAACGGGAATGTTAACTAGGGGTTTAAATCCTGAATCATCAAACTGAATATCACAGAATTCACCATCAATGAAAATAAGTCCTTCTTTCTCAGGCACACCAACACTAGAGAAAGTCGGAGCTGCAGGAAGAATCGCGTCGTCTTCGTCGAATTTTCCGTGAGTGAATACTGGTGGAGCATCTTCCATAGATTCAACAGCAAAGCTCATTGTCCCTAAAGTAAGAACGTCCCCTGCACCAATAAAAGCTTCATCTTTAACTCTTTGTCCGTTTACAAAAACTCCACTTTCTGAGTAGAGATCTTTCACCATGAAGCCTTCACCTTTTAACAGGATGAATGCGTGGTATGAACAAATAGATTTTTCATTAATTCGGTAATCGCAATGATCGTTTGAACCAATGAGGATCTTTTTCTTATCAAGAATCAGGGGCTGTACTAGCCTCTGGTCCATGCAACGAAGGGTAAATTGCCCTTGTAAAGTTTTAGTACTCATTGTTTCTTCTCCACTTTCATTCTGGCAGTGAGAATCTTCTCGATCTTGCTAGAGATCGCGGTGATTTCGGCCACACCACTTCGGTCTCTCTTATTCATGATCTGTTTAGCACCCGCAAGGTCCCCGATACGAATGAGGTATAGGGCGTAGGTCGCAGCGATATCTTCGCGGTGAAAATGTTCTTTAGGGATCATCTTGAAGTACTCAGCTGCCGTCCGTAGGTCACCTTTGTAGAGGTAAGCATTGGCCAGAGAGAAGTAAACATCGATATCCTTATCACCTTTAAAAGCACTGTCTTTCAGCACTTCAATAGCCTTATCGTACAAACCAAACTGAAGATAAAGCTGAGAAATGTTATATCTTGGAACTTTAAAACTTGGCGCGAGGGCCATTGCCTGTTTCAGGTAGTCTTTCCCTTTCTCCCACTGCTCGTATTTGAAATGAATCAAACCAAGATTATTGAGAGCGATGGATTTAATGGTCTGAACTTTCCCCTCATCGAGCGCCATACGATAAAAGAACTCAGCTTTAGTCCATGCTTCCTGGATAAAATAGCAGTTACCAATATGCAGATAGTAATAAGTGCTCTGATTCTGAGTCACATAGTCTTTCTTAAACTGCTTGAGCGTATCGCTCGCTTTACCCTGATAACAGCCTATTACCCTGTGCTCGGTTCCTGCATGGGCCTTAAGGCGATTTTCGCCCCAACGAAGATAAGATTCATCGGCCAGTGAGTCCCACTGAATGTCATCGATCTTTCGTTCAATTCGAGCGGAACTACAGGCACCGAGAACGAATAGAATTGTGAGAAGTAGTGTTGTTTTCATCATTAGTCCCTGCTCTTGTCCATGGTAAGGCCGGTGAAGAATGAGAATACGGGATTCTCCACTTCTTCAACCGAGGCGATCGATCTTGATCCCCAGGCCAGAGTTTCTTTTTCCTTCAATGCTTTATCCAGTTGTTGTTCAAACTGACGAGAGGCCGTCATAAACTGGGCTGAAAGCTGTTTCATCGCTGCTTGGAATTCTTTACCTGTTTGCTCATCCATTCCCGCCGGTTTTAATCCCTGAATTCTTTCGCCTACAGTTAAGTAGACTTCAGAGAAAACACGAGTTGAAAGGATCGCCAGATCGACTTGAGTACTTTGTGTCAAATTCTGGTAGCTCTCTTTAAACTTTTGAAGTTTTAAAAGGTAAGCTTCCAAATTTTTATTGAACTCATCACCGTCAAACTTGGCCTTATTCCAGATCACGGCTGTTTCAAGTTCTTCAACCTGAGATTTCACTGCTTCAAACTGACTCATTTCTTTTAACCATGCGATTGTCTCTGAGTGATTAAGAGCTTTGTATTCTTGTTTGATCTGATCCTTTAGATTCAGGTTTGACTTCTCCCAGTACCATTTCTGTAAAGAAAAACGGTATTGATTCAAATAAGGATTGATCGGGTGGCGTTTAACAAAAGCGCGCAGACCGAAGAAGTCACCGTGTTTTTCAAAGTGCTGATAGATCTGAGAAAGAGCTGCTGTCTCAGTTTCAGTCTTTTTAAGACAACGACGGTAGTCGGTCACAATATGTTCAGCACCGTTGGTGTTCTCTTCTACCAGAGCTGTCATAACAGCAATCTCGTAGAAACGGTTTTGCACGTCATCTTTAAGAGCGCAGAACTTTTTTAGTAAGAACTCAGAAAGTTTATAAGAAGTTTTAAAATCCTGAAGTTTGTAAGTACGTTCCGCAATTTTTAACTGCTCTTCACGTCTTTCAAGTTTTTCAGCTTCAGTCATTCGACCGTAGGCCAGAACTTGCCAGTTCCAACTTACAGCAGTCTCACCCATTTCTAGGTAAGTCAGGGCCGCAAAGAAAGCCGATTGAGATTTAACTTTATCGGTATAGAGTTTATTAACGTAGATGCTCTCAAAGCCTTTTGCTGCTTCAAGCTTATTCCCATTTTTTGCCATCTGCTGATACTGAATAAATAGGATGTTACCAAGGACGATCTCAGTTTTAACAATCATGTCTAGTGAAAACTTAAGGAAGCCCGTCTTCATTTCCCCAATCCAGTAGGCCAGCTTACGTGTATCTTTTTTCTCGATGAACTGATCCAGAATCTGAGTCATCATCTTCTGTTGATCTTTTAAATGCTCTGGATAGGCTTCGTTGTACTTTTTAAGAAGCGCTGTTGCACGAAGATCGTCGTGAAGCTCACGATAGATACTGAAGAGCTTAGGATAAATAAGCTCACTTTTCTCATCACGAGGCCAGACTGAAATATGTTCGGTATAGGCATAGATCAGGAATTTTTTATTGGTATTCTTCTCAAGAATCTCCATCCCTGTCAGTGCAAGTAGAGAGTTAAGGGCCTTACGTGAAAGCTCCAGATTCTTTACTTTTTTTGATTCTTCAATAGCTTCAACATATGTAGGAGCAGCTTCAGCAAACTTTCTTACTGAGTAGAAAGTCTCGGCACGGAAGTAAAGATATTCGGCTTTGCGTTTTGGATCTAAAACAATCAGATGATTAAAATAGGCCAGAACAATATTAAGGTCTTTATCTTTAAACGATGCTTCGTTCTCTTTACCATCTTTAGCTAGCTTGATTTGAAGGAAGCCGGCAAGGGTTCTCATCTTCTCGATAGCATCGTCTTTCATGTTGACTGGAAGTTTGATCGCCTTCGAAGTGTTGATTGAATCAGCTTTTTTATAGTAGGCAACAAGATTTTTAGAGATCCTTTGGTGATCTTCAAATTTATTGTAATGGCGGTAAAAATCTAAATAAGTATGAAAGAGTTCTTCCTGGTATTGAAGCCATTTATTAGTATCAATTAACTGCTGAACACTTCCAAGAATTTTTTCAGTTTCGGGTTGGTAACCTTTATCCATCGCCTTAAGAGCCATTGGCATAAGGTAATGGATTGGATCTTTTTCATTTTTTAAATAGAATTCAAGACCCTCAAGAGGGATGCCTGCGTAAACATAGAAAGATCCCACGTTCTCAAGAACCTGATCTTTAATGTTCACATAACTACGGTTTTTTGACTGGAAGTAAGCTTCGCGGATGTTTGAGATAGCTTTATTAAAGTTCCGAACTTTAAGGTAACACCAGCTGAGGTTAAATAAATGTTTTGTACGCCAGTCATCTTCCATCACTTTAATAGATCGTTCGTAGTACACGATCGCGTTATCAAACTGCTTCTCATTATAGTAATGATCCGCTAAAGCAGTTTCAGCGTGGTGGCGAAGTGAATTGAATGGATCTTTGATAAGTGAGATGGACTCCAGAAGAGTCTTCTCAGCGATATTATCACGACCGTAGTCGCGAGAGTTTAATCCCAAAACATAAAGCACTTCTGCTCTGCGGTTGTTTTGTGGATTAGTTTTCAGGATGTTGATTCCGAAGCTTTTTGTCAAATTATAATAATCGCGAGATTCTTTGAAGAAGGTTTCTTTCTTACCAGAAACGTTTTGAGTCTTGGATTTTTCCATGAAAGCGATGTTGTTTTTTTCATGAATAAGTTTAAGCTTTTCAGAATGAAGCTCAAGCATACGGTACTGAATCTCAGTTCCTTTTCTTTTCGCATTTTCCAGGATTTTCATCTCCTGGTTTACCAGCTTCATTAACTGATCCCAACGCGTACCCTTCTCTATAGGTTTTGCAGCGTAAGCAACGTTAAGAATGATGAGCAAAAGGAACAAAGCTTTCATTATTAATAATTCCCTTTAACAATAAACTTAAACTGAGAGTATCCGGCCAGTGCCGAATCATGCATCACTCTCTGAACTACTGAGTAGTCCATATTTTTGTCAAAGACAAGATTCACAAGTTCAGCATTGTACTGCTGCTTCTGGGAAGCATTGTTCTTTTCAGTTTTCGATTTTTCGGCTTTCAAAATTTCAGTCAGACTATTAAGGCTTCCAGAAGCAGGAATACGACCGATGATTTTGTTATTCACAAAAACTTCAGAATTTTTATTCACTTGTACAACCGGAGCAAAACGAGTCATGTACGTAGAAGCTGAATCGGCCATCTCAAGTTTCTGAGTCAAATCAAGCTTCAAGTCTGAAGCGTTATATGATTTCAAAAGGAATACGAGAAGAATGGTTAAAATATCCAGAAGTGATGTGATATCCACATCGACTTGCTGACGCTCGCGCTTTCTTGCAAATCTTTTTTTCATTTTTCAACTCCACTGTTATCAAACACGATCTGTTCGAACAGCTTCTTCTTACTATCCTTGGGCTCCTGAGTTGCATCGATAACTGAAATTAACGATTGGAACGGAAGCTTAGGGTCAGATTTGAGAATCATTGTATGTTCATCTGGGTTAGCTGTTTTAAGCTCTCTCAGATATTCTTTCATTTCAGCATGCTGGGTTGATGCAAAAGATCTAGAGAGAGGGGTTCTCATTCCGGTTTTAACCACAATGCCTTTTTCTTTGTCGATCTCTAGGGTGAGATTCAACGGATCCTTGTCAGACTTCTTCTGATCGGGGGCTTCTTTTACCATCGGAAGTGCTGAACCAATCTCGTATACGTCGACAAATTGAGCTGACATAAGAAGGAAGAAAATGAAAATGAAGACCGAGTCCAGAATTGGAACCAGGTTCAGTTTTTCAGGCTTCTTAATTTTGCGTCCAACTTTCATATCAAATCCCTCGAGTATTCTTTTAAATCAAACCTGATAATTCTTAAGCAGCTTTATCGTGAGAACCAGACTTCTTCGTAGAAAGAAGATCCAGAAGCTTCACTGAGTTCTCTTCAATTTCTTGAATCATTTTCTCACCGCGGGCCATTAGCCATGCGTGAACAACCATCAAAGAAATAGCCGAGATTAGACCCAAAGCTGTCGTATTCATCGCAACTGCGATACCTTCAGCAAGGAGTTGAGCTTTTTGAGAAGCTTCGGCCTGAGCAACCGCAGCGAATGATTGAATTAGACCTTGAATCGTTCCTAGTAGTCCCAGGAGTGTCGAAAGGTTTGCTGCAAGAGCAAGATATCCTAAACGTCTTTCAATCAGTGGAGCTGTCTCAAGGATACTCGCTTCGAGTGCATCCTGAATTTGCTCTTTCGATTGATTGGCGCGCTTAAGTCCATTTTTCATAACGAACGCGTTCAGAGATTTTGATTCTGAACAAGACTGGATAGCGTCCTGAACTTGATTTCCGATAACATGTTTTTTGATATTGCCCATGAGGCTTTTACCATCAATGTCGTACGCAAAATAAGCTTTGAGTCGCTCAAAACATATGGCGATACCCACGCACCATACGACGAGGATGATCCACATGAAGACCCCACCCTCTACCATGAATCGTGCTGTCCACTCGAGCATATTCTCGTGTGCTACAACCTGTTCTACTACCTGTGCTGCTACTGTTGGTTCCATAATACGTCCCCCCTAGAGATTTCTTATCTTAGCGATTCAACGTCTTTCTTAATGAAGCCGTCGAAGTCCTTTCTGTTATAAAGATCCATTTCAAATCTTTTTCGTTCACGTTCTCTTACCGAAATATCCCCGGGAGCGATCAGTTGCCCTTTTACTTCGAGGTTACCAAGGTCAAATTTTTCATACTTTTTGTATTGATAAATAACTTTGTCGTCCTGACTGATGGCCGACATAGAAATCAATACACCGAGGATTAGTGTTGTTTTTTTCATAATTTACTCCCCGTCTCCTTCTCTTCGGATGGTTTGGCAGTTGGACTTTAGCCCTAAAGTGTAATCTCCCAATTCATCCGCCCAAAACGCTCCTTCAAAGGTCCAGAAGTACTCGAATCTACTACGTTGGACGTTCGAGTAATCCCCTCTGCTTCGGTCGGATATCAGTTTTTTATTCCCGTAAACCAGGTCTTTCTTCTTGGCCAGGATCTCAAGATTGAGTTTAAAGAGCTCAGAAGAGAAGAAAGGAACAGTTTCAAGAAACTCAAAAATGTCTACTTTAGCGTTGTAATTGATCTTAGAAACCATGTTCTCTTTCACCTCTGATAAGTGACCTACTAGCTTCTCTTTGATCCCAGCTTTCTCTTTGCCGTTAATACGCTTGATCTCTTGATTGATTTTATAAACCGTGTTGAAATCAAGGCTGAAGCGGGTCTGCTTTTTCAGACGAGTGATGATTTGCTTAACGAAACCTTCGTGATTTTTTAATTCATCTCCTGGTTTGAACATCAAGTTATAGAAATAGGTCTGAGAGCTTTTATTCTGCTTCAGAACGTTTTCCAGAGCGGTAAAGCGTGGACGATAAACCTGATAGTACTGAGAGATGATGGTGGTTGCATCTTGATAGAGGCAAAGACGGAAGTACACAAGGGACGCCAGATACTCAGCTTCTGGAAAGAAGTAAGTCTCAAGCAGTGGCGACTTATAAGTAACCAAGAGTCCTAATGTACGGTTTAAATCACCAAGCTGGTAATAAACCCATGCCTTCTCAAGCAGGATGTAGGGCCATTTATAAGATGATTTTGGGATTTTATCATAGGCAGCAAGAGCATTCTTATAATCCCCTTCCTTGTAATAATGGCGCGCTTTATTCAAGAGACAAATTTCATAGATCATACGGTAATAACGTTTGATCTTTTCTCCTGGGGCCCCAGCTTCCATTTTCTCAGCACTCTTTTGGCATTGAGTACTGCTATCAAACTCCAGCTTTACGTTCGACATTTTATCGTAGACCTGAGACTCGAGAAGTTTTGCTTCCGGATAGTAACGATGGCCAGGGTGAACTTTATTGAAGTATTCCAAAGCGCGTGGATAATTTTTAGACTGAAACGCTTTTCTTCCTAGAATAAAACGTGTTGATGAAGTTGGATAACGATCCAAGAGAGTTGGTTCGTAATCATCCAAAAGCTCAATCCCAGTAAAGAAGAGCAATTCTTCCAATCGGGTCACATCTTCAGAAGTTACCGGACGGTTGTACGTTTCGCGGAAGAATTCATTCAAAGCCGAATAATAATATTTTTTATCTTCGAGTTTTTGCGAGAGAGTCTTTACGTCAGTCTTTAAATTTTCAGCGGCCCCTACTCCGATGCTGAGAGTAAGGATCCATAAGGTCAGTAATGTTTTCATTGGATGGCCTTAGAAGGAGAAGCCGACGCTCAAAACAACGTCAGTGTTCGTTCGCAATCGATCAGACTTAGGATTTCTTGGACCAGGAGCGGTGTAGTAAGTATTCATGTATTCAAGACCCAAATGAACGTTCTCTGTGATGTGAACTTTCACGTTGGTTTTAACAATGGCACCAGTGTAAGACTCTTTCTTATAAGTCGTTTTAACGTTCGCGGGACCTACTGTTTTCAAGTTAGATTCAGCATCGATCTTTGCGGGACCTGCACCGAATGACCAGTCAAAATAGAAAATTCGGTTGAAGGTGTTGATCTTACCGTAGAAGGGAGACCAGATCGCCAAGGCCGCATAGCTAGAATTTAAGCGACGAATAAAAGGCTCAACGTTATTAACTGAAAGAACGTTACGATACTCATCATTATTAGCGTTGTTGTACTTATTCATCATAAGTTCAACTCCCCACTCCTCATGAATGTAAAACCCGACTCTTCCAGTGAATCCGGATGTATCCTGAAACTTTGAAGTAAAGTTTGAAAGATAACCAACGTCTGCATAAAAAGTATGTTCTTTTTTGAACAACTTGTTTTGTAGTACGTAAACCTTTTTATCAGGATCAAGCCAGAGGAAGTCGTACAACGACTTCTCCCCGGCTTGTGTATTCCGACTGGTTATTAAAAGAAACAATCCTAGAATCAAGAACGAAATTTTCAACATGCTGACCCCAACCTTACTTTTTGTAAGTTACTTTTATGTTTGCTCCAACTTGTGGCAAACTATTCGGGTCGAACTTGATACTTCTTGAGGAAACATCGTAAGAATAATTACTTACAAGTTGATCGTTTACGTACACTTTCAAAGATCCTGCTACTGGATTAGCTGCGAGAGCGAAACTATCAAGCAAGTTGATGATATCGTTCCCCATGTCTGATAGAACTCCAGCAAAGTCTGCTCTGATGTCTGCAGCTACCCCGGCCGTGTTTACAGATGCAGCCTTGTATCTGTCACCACCGACAGTGATACCACTTCCTGAGTTCGTTTTATTCAAATCAACGATAGAATAGACTTTCACTAAACCTGCAGAGCTCTTGAAAGATTTCAATGCATCAGTGTATGAAGCGACAGTTCCTGCAGATTGATCTTCCTCATCCGAGAGGATTACAACGGCAAGGTATGCCTCATCACGGATTAAGCTAGTCGAGTACTTCGTCATGAAAGTCTTCGCACCTTGAAGACCCTTCTCACTACCTGAACCACTGATCCCTACTTGAACCAGGCCCTTAAAGTCTGCCAGGAACTGATTTTTATTAAGAGCTGCTTGAGCCGACGTAAGTTTGGAGTCACTTCCTGTAACCATTTTTCCGCATTTTGTGTCTGAACTACAATCCGTTGTCGTAATTCCCATTCTGAAATCGACGTTTTTAGCAACGAATTCATTGATGAAGACATTGAAGTTTGAACCGAGTTGAGCCTGCTCATCGGACATAGATCCAGAGTTGTCGATGACCCAAACGATATCAAGTTTTTTAGATTGAGCAGCATTCTGCTTGAAATTTTCACTTACATCAATGTAACCGCCAACAGCTGTACCTGTTGTAGCTCCACCAGTTGTACTTCCTGTAGTTCCTCCTGTAGTACTTCCTGTAGTTCCGCCTGTAGTACTCCCTGTAGTTCCACCTGTTGAGGTTCCACCGGTAGTGCCGCCAGTCGTGCTTCCAGCTGTTACTCCACCTGCAGCCGAGCCGTCATCTGCTCCGCCAACTGATCCACCTGCAATCATGCCGGTGTTACCACCTTCGGAAAGATAATCCTTCTGATAGAATTCATCCTTGTTACATGCTGTGAGAGAAAGACAAAACGCTGTCGTAAGACAGGCCTGTCCTAATTTGATAATTACCTTTGACATTGTGAGCTCCCTAAAGAGCGAAAGGTATCTAAGAGGGATAATGAAAAATTAATCGCAACACTATTTCATTCGAGCAACCATGCTTGAAGAGGCGTGTATTAATTAATGATTCAGTCCTTTAGGCCTTGCGGTTTTTTTCGGTGTTGGATTCCACATACGTGCAGCTTGATTTAACGTCCAACAACAACACCGAGAAAAAAAGAAATTTTAATAAACCCGACTGTAATACTATTCCTTGTCGTATTAAAGGCAATTTATCTTAAGCAATAAAACAAGAAAGATCAGGAATTGGATGATTTAGAAGGAATTGCGGTAAAAATTCTAATCTATGTCGTACTAAAATCCACAAAAAATGGGCAGCGTGAAAAATCAAAAGCCCATTTTTATCTTGGTTTTTTTCTTATCCGGAGAAAGTTTCTCCCAGACTTTTTTTACAGATTTATATTGATCACCAACAACCATCTCACAAAGATTATTTCCGTTCTTAAAAGTCAGACGATTAAAAAAACCCATCTTCTTTAAATCGTTAACGTATTTTTTTCCTACCGTTGGACATTGAACAATAATACTACCGGCATAAGCAGGTGAGTTTTTTTTCAGTTTAAAACCAAAATTTTTAGAATGCTCAAGGATTTCGAATTTTTTCCCATCTAGAGTAAAACCCGTAATTTGCCATTCCCCCGGATCCATTTCTACCTGAGAAATTGTTTTGTCGATGCTGATTGTTTCAATAACTTTTTTATCCACTGAAGTGACTTGAATTTCCAAACCAAGAGGCTCAATTAAATGCCAAATCGCTTTGCTTAAACGGACCTTTTTAGGTGCCGTTTCAGGGACCACAGCCGTGGTGCCTGAGCGTGTTTTTGGTTCATTTTTAGACGGGGACGTGGCAGACTTGGGCTTAAGTACCGAACAACTCGATAAAAGGGTAACGGTCGTAAGAATAATGGCATACATTTTCATGATGGCCATAGTATGACATCCCCTTAACTTTTGCACAATGACTATGACTATTTCAGCGTTCTCTTTTACGACCCAAGACTGGCTAACTATCTTTCGTTCCGAAGGTCAGTCAGGCCACGCCCTTCCCTATTGGATTCAAGGCCTCTATAAAAATCGTGAGCTCTGGAAAAAACATATTAATCCGGCGTTAATAAATTCCTTAGTAAGAGATTTTAGTTATCAATTGCCACAAATCTCTGACACTCAAACTGCCACCGATGGAACAATCAAATTTCAAATCAGAATGCAGGATGGTCTTGAGGTTGAAACAGTTCTCATTCCTTTTCATAAACGCATGACCATTTGTTTATCTACTCAAGTTGGCTGCGCGATGAATTGCAGTTTTTGTTATACCGGCACACAAGGTCTTAAAAGAAATCTTACCGCCGATGAAATAGTAGGTCAGTACCTCGTGGTCAAAGCCCATCTCAAAGCAAACTCTCCACTCGCCCCTAATCCAAGTGTGGTGTTTATGGGACAAGGTGAACCACTCCATAATGCTGATGCCGTTTTAAAAGCGATTAAAATTCTGGGTGATCCTCACATGGGTGACGTAGGTAAAAGACAGATGACCCTTTCCACGGTGGGATTTTTACCTGGAATGCAGTCCCTCGATACATTTCCTAAAATAAACTTTGCTCTTTCGCTTCACTCTCCTTTTGATGAAGAACGCTCTGAACTTATTCCGGTCAATCAGCGATTCCCGCTGAAAGATATTTTGGCAAAACTTGATACGCTGAAACTTTTGCCAAAGCAGTGGATTACATTTGAATACCTGATGATCAAAGACTTCAACATGAGCGAACGGCATGCTATAGAACTGCACAAGCTTCTGGGTCATCGTAAAGCGATAATGAATCTGATTCCTTTTAATCCTTTTCCCGGTTCTATCTACCAGCGTCCGACTGATGAAGAGGTTGAAGAATTTAAAAACAAACTCGTTGCCCTCAGACTTCGGGTAATGGTGAGAACAACTAAGGGTCAGGATATTCTGGCCGCTTGCGGACAACTAAAAATTCAAAAAATGGCACGAGGTGCTCATGCAAAGTAATGATTTTGATTCCCGTTTCGGAGGGATTGGCAGACTTTACGGAATGAAGGCGCTGGATAAAATACGCGGCTCTAGAATTTTAGTCATTGGCATCGGAGGTGTCGGATCTTGGGTGGCAGAAGCCATGGCGAGAACCGGCATTGGTCACATGACTCTGGTTGACCTGGATGATGTTTGTGTGACAAATATTAATCGTCAGATTCACGCCATCAACCCAACTGTAGGAAAATTTAAAGTCGATGTCATGAAAGAGAGAGTTCAGCAGATTAATCCTTATTGTGAAGTCGATACGAAGCAGTGCTTTTTTAATCCTAAGAATCTTGAAAATATTTTTGATAAGCAGTACGACTTTGTGGTAGACGCCTGTGATGATTTCACCAATAAAGCAGTCTTGATTGAATACTGTCGTAATAATAAAATCCATCTCATGACAATGGGTGCAGCTGGTGGGAAAAAAGATCCTTCACAAATCCGAGTCACAGATCTCTCTGTCACTGAGAATGATAAATTTCTCGCCCGCCTTCGTAAGAAGTTGCGCCAAGAGCACGCTTTCCCTTCTGCAGAAGAAGGAGATTTTGGAGTATGGGCAGTTTGGTCTCATGAGCGTGCTGTCTATCCGACCGCCGATGGCTGTATTTCGCACAAGCCGCCCGGATTTGCCAAGAACATGGATTGTTCTGAAGGCTTTGGTTCGGCGAGTTTTCTAACTGGAGCGATGGCCTTTCACGCGAGCTCCGTCGTTTTGCGCGAACTCACTAAGGACTGCAATTAATGAAATTTTTCAACGATCTCAAAGATTTTCTCAAAAATGTCGCAAATGATGAGCGTATCCCAGCTCGAGATAAAAAAATTCTTCTGGCGATGATCGCCCTGATTCTTTCACCTTTTGATATTATCCCCGACTGGATTCCCGTCCTTGGAGTCCTTGATGACATCATTTTACTTTCTATTATTCTGGATTATTTTTTTACGGTACTGGACTCTCGAATTCTTCTCTCTCACTACCCATGGGGCATGAAGAGTTTCGCGAAACTAAGATCAGTTGCACGCACGATGCAGTTCTTTGTTCCAAAGTTTGTTAAAAAAAGACTGTGGAGTTTTGTAGGAGACCCGTACTAGTTACCGCGCGGAACGAGTTTTTTCACATCGTCTTGGATTTGTTTGAATTGAGCCGAGTGAAGATCCGGAGTTTCACGAACTGAAGCTGGAGAACGAGATGCCACTTTACTTGCATCAACGTTCATATTCTTCCAATCTTTCGAGTTCATTGAGTGGAGTCTGATGCGAGCCTTTTCAGCTTCTTTGGCAGAGATCACTTCATCTTTCACCATCTGATCAAGCATCGTCTCGACATTTTCTTTAGAAACTTCGGCGATGGCAGAACTCATGCTTAAAACAAAAATTGTGGTGAAGATAAATTTCATGGCGAACCTCATAATGTCCTATCGGATAAACACTAAGGCAGCTTAAACGGAATCAAAGATTCTACAAAATAATAGGGATTTGAGAGGGAAATCTAGGACTTGAACCACTTTAAGTGACCCGAATTTGGGTCAGTGAAAGCTCAGGACTTTATAATGACGTGTCTCTTTAGGTGTTTCCACGTCAAATTCCTCGCCGGCCTTAAGTCCCATCAGGGCGTCCCCAATCGGAGAAAAGACCGACACCACTAATACAGCATCATCGTTCACTTTGAGAATGGTTCCACCCGCAGTGGGAATGAGAAAATACTTTCTCACTTGTTTCTGATGTTCGAGTTCAACCAGAGAGCCCATCGTGATCTCGCCAAGTTTGGCCGAAGCTTTCAAATCAACTTCTTCTAAAATTTGAATTTCGAGTTTTAATTCCTCTACTCGCTTCGCCTCTGCTCCAGCGAGATATGCCGCTTCAATAGCGCGGGTATCACGATGATTTTCAGCTTTAAATTCTGGATCTGTAGCGTAATCTTTGGTCGCCTTGGCGGCAACTTCAAGTTCGGCCAATTCATGCTTGGCCTTGGTGACGAGTTCCTGAATCAGGATTTCTTTCACCTAAGCTCCACAACATTTTTTGAATTTTTTTCCAGAACCACAGCTGCAAGGGTCGTTACGACCAACTTTCGGTTCAACTCGTTTTATAGTCTGTCCCGGAGCTCCATGGATTTTACCTTCCATAAATTTCCAAGCTCCACCTTTTTTCTGGAAACTTGCCGTTTCGTGGTGCTTGAGCTCAGTGCCAGAAGCTTTATCTTTATAGTGAGCAACGAATTCAACGACACCTGTCGTATCTTCGGGCTGACCTTTTTGAGTGCCTTTGATTTCGAGTCCGGTCCATTCAGCACTGTCGGCCCATTTCAAGGCTTCTTCTTTATTGAAAACTTCAGTGGCAGAATTAACTTGAGTTTCATCGATGTAATCGATATTTTTTACAACATAAGCCGAGTAGCGCGAGCGCATCAAAGCTTCTGAAGTGAGAGCTGCTTTCTTTTTTGAAAGAAAAGGGCCGCAACAGTTTTCGAGCGTTAGTTTTTGTTGGTCAAGTGACCGGCAAGGGCAAACAGACATATGAGCATCTCCTAGAATTTCACCTATTATCGAGGTAAGATAAGAAACATTCAATCAAATTTGGTAAAATGCTTATTCAACTTCCGATAGATCAATACGTGGACCAGATAGTTAAAGACTGTCAGGACTACCCCACTATTCTGGTTAAAGCATCGCCCGGATCAGGGAAAACAACCCGTTTGCCCTGGGCCATTGCCAAAAAGTTTTCCGGAAAGGTTCTGGTTCTGGAACCGAGACGACTTGCGGCGAAGCTGGCCGCCGAACGAATTGCTTCGGAAAATGGACTCGTGATAGGTGAAGAAGTGGGCTATCACTTCCGGATGGAGAAAAAAACTAGCAGCAGCTCGCGCTTGATTTTTCATACGGAAGGGACTTTTCTTAAAAAGCTCATCGACGATCCCGATCTTGCGGGGGTTGATGCGGTCATTCTGGATGAGGTGCATGAACGCCATCTAGATACAGATCTCTCGCTCGCCTACCTGCGAAGTCTTCAGAAAAAAAGAAAAAATCTAAAACTCATTCTGATGTCAGCAACTCTGGATACCAGTCTTGAAAAGAAATTTGATAATCCTAAACTCTGGGAAATCAACGCCCGAAATTTTGATGTCACTCTTAGTTATCTTCCCAATCAACCTAGCATCCTTAACCAGAGTCTGGAACAAAAAGTGAATGCAGCTCTCAGAGATTCCTATAGTGAGTCAGGGCATGTTCTGGTGTTCCTTCCAGGCATGCGTGAAATGCTCAAGGTTCAAGAAGCGATTGGATCTCGGTATGGAGAGGTTTTCATTCTTCATTCTGAAATCTCCAAAGCCGAACAAGATCGCGCGATTCAGGAGGGCGGAAAACGGAAAATAATCCTTTCCACCAATATTGCAGAGAGTTCACTCACCATTCCGGGAGTGAAAGTGGTGATTGATTCGGGTCTGCAACGTGAGGCGAGCTACTCCCCTTGGAACGGACTTAAATTTTTACTGGATAAAAAAGTGACGAAGTCTTCAGCGGTTCAACGTGCGGGACGGGCAGGCCGAACAGAAAACGGAACTTGTCTTCGCCTTTATAGTCAGCAAGATTTTGATTCACGCGAAGAGGCGACTATTCCAGAAATTGAAAGAGCGGATTTAACTGACACTTATCTTCTGGGTAAAAAACTAAAATTAGAATTCGACTGGATTGAACCTCCACCACAGGCGAAATGGGAAGGAGCAAGACTTCTGTGCGAGCGCCTTGGAGCGGTTTCAGAGAATGGGGACCTGACAGTAATGGGTGAGGCCATGCTGAACTACCCTCTCGATGCAAGACTTTCAAGAATTCTGGTTGAAGGTGAAAAACTTCCGCAGAGTGAGAAGAAAAAACTTCTCTCTTATATTAGTGATGTCATTGAAGATGATCGATCTGGCATGCTCAAGCGCCGTCTGAATTTTTATCTTTTAAAAGATGGCCAGGATCCAAAATCTTTTGAACAGTGTCTCCTTTCAGGTTTTATTGATCAGGTCGCGCGCTTTCGCAGTAAGCAGCACGATTTCGTTCATTACTCAGGAAAATCATTTAAGGCCCATCCCTCGCTCCATCAACTTCTAGATGGTTTTTATATTGTTCTGGATATTACCCAACGTCAGGAAGTGATGAAAGTATTAGAAGTTGATGAATCATGGTTTTATGATCTGAATCCTTTCCCTCTGACTGAAGATCAGGAACTGGTCTTAGACTCAGGCTTTAAGATGTCCGCCTTCGTGAAACTGGGCAGTCTGGTTCTTGAAGCAGAAAATAAAAATCTCGACTTTGCTGATCTAAAGGGAAAAATCAAAGAAAAGATCACCGTGCTATCGGCAAGGCCTTTCACGGATCAGTGGATACATTTTCAGCAAGGTTCGGAATATGCGCGCCTCCATTTCTGGGGTAAACATCAAAATCTCCTTCTGACAGATCTATCTTCAAAAATATCTTTTCTGGATTATGCTGAAAATTATCAGACCTTAAAATTTGATCAACTGGATGAATACTTCACGCAAAAGATTAATGAGTACTTGGGTAACCCCAATCTTAAACAAGAGCTTCCTGTGAGTCTTGATCTGGGGGGGAAAAAACCACTGGAGATCACTTACTCATTGTCCGAAGATCCGTTTGTTGAGGCCCCTATTCAGGACTTTTATGGAAAGGCCTCACTACCTCAGCTTTTAGGTGGAAAAATCCCTCTCACCATCAAACTGATTGGTCCAGGGCGCCAGCCCATTCAGGTCACAAAAGATCTGAAAGGATTCTGGGAAAAGATGTATAAGGAATTAAAAAAAGAATATTCCAGAGATTACCCAAGACACTACTGGCCGGATGATCCCCTCACGGCCAAACCCATACTGCTTAAGCGGATGTTACCACCTGTCTAGAGTCCGATTTTTGGTCTCTTATCAGTAATAAAGGTAAAGCGTCTCATGCGTTTGCCATCAACATCAACTTCTTCTAAAAACATTTCAAGAGGTCTGACCCAGAAGCGGCCTTCAGGATTTTCGTAAAGACATTCGTAAAAGACTAAGGATTCCAGCGTTTCAGAGTGTTTCACAACATTGTGAACAATATACTGATTGCCCTTGTAATGCCGATAGACTCCGCCAATTTTAAGATCGTTTACCAATTAATTTTCTCCAGAAACAAGTGTGGGAAGATCCCGATGAGAAAGAGTATCAAAAGAACTCCCACATATGGAAGTATCTCTTTAACCGGCATATCCATATTTTTCACTTGCTGCTTATAGGCAGACTGGCCGAGGAAGAGTTTAGTGAAAATCAGAAAAAATAGAATACCGTTGAGGCAGGTCGCAAAGATATGACCCAGCCCAAGATAAGGCTGCTTCTCAAGGAGACCAGTGATCACTAAATCCTCCACAACAAATGACGCTCCCAAAGGAACACCGATCATACAGAATCCAAAGAGACAGAAGAGGGTCGCGAGTTTTGGATAGTATTGGGCCAGACCGTAGAACTGGTTTGAGCGCTTGAGACTGAAAGAATGCTGAACATAACTGAGTAATGACCAGAGGGCCGTCCCTGAAAGGGAGATCACCATCATATGCAGGTAAGCTCCGTGAGCAGCAGTCAAATCCGCCTGAAGGCCAGTGAGAAGAAGTGAAGATTGAGCAACATAAAAGTAGGTCGTGGTTTTAGAGACATCCTGCTCAAGGATTCCTCGGTACGACCAATAAATCGAAGAGAAAATAGAAAGAGTTAGAAGCAGAAGTTTAAAAGCATCTGGGTCTTGATTAAATGTTGGGAGCAAAAATTTAACAAACAGAAGAATTCCTGCACGGGCAAGAAATATACTTGATATTTCATACCATGGCAGCTTCCCTACTAAATCGTGAATCCACGAATGAAAGGGAAAGATCCCATGGGATTCGTAGATAACGATGAAAGCAAATAAGAGAACGGGCCAGGTAAAAAACGAAGCTGGTATTTCAGCGAAGGGAGTGAAGAGAAATCCCGACTGCCATGCGAGATACAAGATGATCAGAAAACAGATCGCCGTGAGAAAGTGCTGAACGACATAGGTTCCCCCACCGGTTGTACGCCCATGGCGAATGTCTTTGATGAATCGAACAAAAGGAATACCACGTTGGAAGGTCCAGAAAACAAAGAAGGTACTGAGGTTATTTGAAAGAATAATTCCGAGTCCACCAGCGATAAAATAAAGAAATGAGGGTGATAGGCTGATCTTATTTCGTATTGGATAGAGTCCGGTAAACAACGAAACAAAGAAAATCGCCCCAATAAAGACTGTGAACTTATCCATACTAAATTCTAAGAACGATGGCGTACTAAACGTACCCGCTATCGAGGGAGTAAAAAATAATCCCAGATAAAAGAGCACCAGTACACCAATAAGTCCTAAAACGAAATTTTGCCAATTTTTTCCAACTGTATAGAAGCTAGAAATGATCGCTGACCCAAAAGCAAAGAATAAGGGTGTTATGATGAGAATTTGGCGGGAGATCATTCGTTACCTTTTCGTAGCAGACGGTTTAAAAAGCGCGTGTCCCATTCCATCCATTTGTTCTCAAACTTAATAAAGATTCGGAAGGGAAGACTGATCAGTGATAGAATTTTCATCGTGAAATAATCCAGATGAAAGGCATGGAGAGCATGCACATAAACTTTTTTCTTAAAATTTCCTGTGAAGAATTTCTCAAATGACATCTGACGCGAAATTTTTACGTTCTGCTGAACTGCTGGGTTTTCGTAGAAGTCATGCATAATGGAATTTGAACGAAGAAATTGCCAGGTTCTGAGACTGGCGTGAGTGATCATGTGAAACAGAGCGAAGTTGGTGAAGCCAAGAGCAATCTCAATCCAGATAATTCCCACTTGCGAGATAGTGGCATAACCCAACATGGTTTTAGCATCTGAGCGTGTCCGCCCGACTAAAGTTGCATAGATCGCCGACATTCCCCCGATGATCCCGATCGCCCAAAGGAGCGCAGGAAAATGAGAAAAATAATCATGAAAACGGATCAGTAGGAAGGGACCTAAGTGAACCGATAAGGCCCCATAAAAAATGGCACTGGAAGGAGTTGGCCCTTCCATTGCCGTTGGAAGCCAAGAACTCATGGGAAGCTGACCAGATTTTGCAATAGCTCCCCAAATAATGAAGGCACCGATAGTGATCGTCGCAATTCCAGAGTGAGAATGTTCGATGATATTAGGCAAAACGGTAAAGTCAGTTGAGTGAAGATAATGATGGGCCCAGGCTCCCGCGGCCAGAATTCCCATATCACAGATACGATAACTGATAATCGCCTTCACCGAGTGTCGTACAGGCTGAACCTGAGCGTAGAAGTAGCTGATCAGAAGAACTGATGTTGTTCCGACCAACTCCCATCCAGCAAAGAGTAAATCAATTGATCTAGAAAAAGAAACGATGATTAAACCGAACTGAAGGATAGAGAGGAGGAAAATGAAGCGGAAGTAGCCTTCTTCTTTATGGAGATAATTCCGAGAAAAACGAAAGATGATTCCAATCAATGCCGCCGAAAGCATCGCATATGATGCACCAAGAAGGTCGATGATGAAGCGGACTTTAAATTGGTAATGTTCAACTTCAATCCACGGAGCATAATCCAGCAAAATCCTTGAAGGAGAATTGATCCAGCTCAAAACAAAAAGCGCTAAACTGATAGTCGCCATATACAGACTGAACCACTTAACTGTTTCAGAAAGAATATATTCGGGAATTTTAATTTTCGTAAAGAAAAGAACACCCAAAAGTACTGAAAAGATAAACGGTGAGAAAAAAGTCAGTAAAAAAAGGTTCTCACTCATGAGTCAATCTCCGCAAAATCTTTCTCTGAATGGGTATGATTAATCATATCTATTGAACTTCTGTAGTGCTTAAGCTGACCATCCTCGACTTCAATTTTTCTAAATTCTTTATCCCCGAAGAGATACCACTGCTTGCCCACAGGATCACAGACAACAAGCCTTAACCAGTGGTTGTACATGATATTTCTTAAACGAGGATGACTATCAAAAAGAGTTTGAACTCTTTCAAGTGGGGCTTCAATGATGGTCATGTTCCGGATGGGCTCGTGAATTTCAACCATCTGCCGGGCCATACCAATTCGCAGATCACTCTGAGAACCAGTCATAACACCAAGAAGAGAAGTCATATTTAAAGGAAGTTTTGAACCACAGCCAAAATTTTCGTTATCAACATAAGAAAAGTAGTAATCCATATTGATATTCACGGCTACAGGGATACCACCCAAAACCACATCTTTAAGAATTGAACCGGAGGGATCAATTTCCCAATCATAGGTTAAAAGAAAAGAACGTCGGTTCATAAACAGACCGCGGGTCAAATCACGGCGACCAACAACGGCGAGGGAATTTGTACAGTGACCGTATTCAGGTCGCGGCTGGGCCAAATCCTGAGATCTTTCTTTAACGTGTTTAAGCGCAGCTTCTGGCGAACTTTTAGCATCAGTTGAACTGAAGCGTTGGCATCTCTCAAAAGCGTTGAGTTTTGCCCCTTGTGCCAGACTCTCCTTAAAGTGGTCAAAGTCCACTTGGTGGGAAGCCGGAACTTTCTGAAGATCGAAGTAATGAATTTCATCTATACAGGTGTCGTGAAATCCGGAAAAGAAGTAAGTCGAGTCAGGAATATGGTAAGAAAGTTTTTTAAGTTCATCTCTCACGAGCGGATCATTGGCCATTTTCGCAAAAGATCGGGAGTTGGGAATTCCTGCGTTCCCACCACATGCTCCGCAACCATAGGCCTGCTTAAATGGATTGTTAGTCGACGAAGATCCATGACCAATCATAAAGACCAGTCTAGAAAATGGTGCCTTGAATCCACACATATTTAAAATTGTTGAAACAATTTTTGCCTGTTCAGCCTTCGTATATCCGTAGCTCGCACTATCGGTTTGATCAATATTGATTTCAGTTACAGGTTCTGGGCTAACAGCATTGAAAAATTCTTTTTGAAGTTTTCTACTTTGATTGGGAAAGAAGACCTGCATAAACATGGGAAAGAGGCTCGCCATTCCGAGGAGAATGGTTGAAAAGAAGCCTCTAAAGAGTGTTCGTGAATTATAGTAAAGAGTCAGGTTTGATCCCCCTCTGAACATATTAAACTTATTAAAGCTTGCAGAATCATTAATTGAAACTTCTTTAACCACCCGAGATGGCATAATAACTGGCGGACATTGAGCAATCAGACGGTTGTTTTTTAAACTCGAGAAACTCATATCAATTCCAAAAAAACCTACGACCCCATAAGTTTTGATCTCATGATCAGTTTCTTCGACATGCCGACGGAGAGACTCCTCACGGTCATCCATACAAAAGAGCGCCTGTGCTTTCGGCTCCCGATTGATGAGTTTTTCAGGTGTATGGGTGATAAGTGCTTGAAGAGCATCTCTATAAAAGTGATGCTCAAAAGCTTCATGCCATAATCTGATAAGGTGAGTTTTTTCCGCCCCATCAACGGCCTCAACGATACTAACTAATTCTGACGGTTGATATTTCTGCATCCATCTTTCTTCAAGTTTAAAACTCTTCGTGACCTGATAAAGAGCAAGAGTTAAATGTGTTGTATTGAATTCAATCTCTTCTGTTCGTCCATAAATCAGCGAAAGATCATTCGAGTGAGTCTCTGAATGAAAGGTATCAAGAGCTGACTCAACTAAGAGAAGAGCCGCGATGTAATCCGGAAGTTTAATATTGGGTGCTTTAACTGAGGCCTGCCATGGTTCAACTTCTAGTTTGTTGACCATGCCTGACCACCCCTTGAGATCAAACATGATATCCAGAAGATAATGCTCCCACTCTTCTTGAGGGATGCCCATTGAAGTAAGTTCCTGAACGATGACTTCTTCTGCTGTGGAATTTTTATATCTCATAACTTTTCTCTTAAGAACCTTCATCCAGTCCGCGGCATAAGAGCCTACTGTCTCAACATCAAAACAGAAAAAGTTCCAGAACCCTTTATTGATAAAGGGATTTCCCCAAAAGCTCTGACCTTGATCCAGATAACTTGAAATCAAACGAATAACAAAAGGTTGAGCAGTTGAAACGTAAGACTCTGAGTAATACTTCTCCCAATACTTTTTAGCGCGCCAGATCTTAGGTGAACGTTTCAGTTTAACTGTCTGACCGTCCATCTTTCCGGCACACAATTGCCACATATGCTGGTTATTTATTTCGGGCTGGATTTCATCATCATTGAAAGCAAGTTCAGAAAACATAAGCCGATAAAAAAATTCTTTTTCACTTAGACCAAGATGCCCTGCTAGTTCTGTTTCCTTATAGCGAGCGAGATAATGGTCAATGGCTTCAAAGACATCCTTATCTGCGATCTTACCTTCAGTATATTTCTCTTTGTATTTTTCAAGAGGCCAGTAAGTTTTGGCGCGGTACAGATCACCGGCTTCCGTTAAGGCTTCGTGAAAATCCTTTCCTTCAAACATCAAAAGAATATTGTTGTGAACATAACTATACAGAGGATTCTGAATGGGGAGTTTCTTACGAATATTTGCGATGAGTGTTTCAAATGTTGTATCTGCCATAAGGTGAACCCTTGAGAGAAAGAGAAGTTGAATTGAATATCATTTTAACTCTCATTGATGTCATTTAAAAGAACATGATTTATTTTTAATAGGAGCACAATAGAACGTTCAAAATACCCGATGTTTAAGCCCCACTACACTTGACTAGGTTAAAACAAACTTCTCCACATGAGACTAACAATCGGGTTACAATATTTTAATCATTGGGAGAAAAGTCACGATGGAATCAAAAGTATCATGGGTTAAAGACATGCAGTTCGAGTCACAAAATCGGGAGCTTCTCTCGACAATGGACACCTCTGCCGAATACGGAGGCCACAATCAAGGCCCTTCTCCTAAAGAGTCGGTACTCAACGCCATGTGTGTTTGCTCTGGAATGGATGTTGTTTCCTTTGCTAAAAAGATGAGGCTTGAGATAAAGTCCTTCACGATGGAAGGATCTGCCGAACCGACTAAGACAATCCCAAGCTACTTTGCCTCAGTTCATATGAAGTATGTGATCGAGGGTCAGGGTGAAGCTGAGAAATATATCAACTGTGTCGTTCTCTCCATGACTAAGTACTGTGGAGTGAGCTATATGATCAGTAAAGTTTGCCCTATTACTTATGAAATCCTTTTAAATGGAACAAAGATCCATGTGGATCAGGCAAAATTTTTATTGGAAGCGGGAGTCTGATGGCCACCTCAAAACAAAAAATTGTTCTTCTTCACGGTACCCTGGGTACAGCTCAGGATTTAAAACCTCTGGTTGATTTTTTAAATGAGCGCGAATTTGAAGCTCTGACTTTCAATTTCTCAGGTCACGGGAATGGAGCGGCTTGGCCGGATCAATTCCGCATTGATCTCTTTGCCCACGATCTGGAAAAATTTCTCGTTTATCATCAATTAAAAAATGTTCCCGTTTTTGGTTACTCCTTGGGGGGCTATGTCGCTCTTTATCACAAGGTCAATTTCGAGAACTCTCCCCTTTCAAGCATCATCACCTATGGGACAAAATTTAATTGGTCTGAGTCTGGAGTGAATAAAGAACTTCCAATGCTTAACCCTGATCATCTTTCAGAGAAGTTTCCTCAGTTTGCAGAAAGTCTCAGAGAAAAACATGGCGAGCGCTGGAAATCAATTCTAAGATCCACCGCCCACATGATGCAGAATTTACAGAAACTCGATGGTCTCACCAAAGAGGATCTGAATGAACTTAATGCTCCTGTGACTTTAATTCTGGGCGACCTGGACCGGAGGGTAACAACTGAAGAGACTCATCTGTCTGCTTCTTGGATTCCACATTGTCAGGTAAAAACTCTGACTCACTCTAAGCATGAACTTGAAAGGGCGAACCTCAAAGAGCTCGCCCAAACAATTTATGACATCCTTAACTAGAGAAGACCTTAAGTTTGACCATTTGGCCTAAGCCTACATGGACTGATAGTGGCGGCGCACGGCAAATCCAGAAAGAATTAAGGTGTCTGTCCTCGTTTCATTTCCCATAATGCACTTTCACATTTGACGCCTTCGGAGAAGAATAGTTGCCTAAATTAATTGCTATTATTGATGATGAACCGGAGATGGAATTTGTCTATTCTTTAGTATTAGAAAACGCCCTAAAAGGTTCCGAGCTCGAGTTGAAATTCTTTCAGGATTCGCGGGATTTTTTTGAATGGTTCGTCTCAAGTGATCCCGATTTGATTCTTAGTGACATCAATATGCCCTTCATCAGTGGTCCTGAATTGTGTCATGCCATAAGACTCACAGGAAGGAGCATTCCGATCTACTTAGTCAGCGGCTCAGATGAGCGGGACTACCAGGACATCCTAAATGAAATTGATGAATGTCGCTTTTTAACCAAGCCACTCAACACCTCACGCTTTCAACATCTTCTGGCCCTTGACCTGAATCTACCACTCGCTTAATTCCTGTTTTTTAGTAAAATATTCCAAGACAAAGGACTTAGCGGATGCGGGAATATATGTGGATTGCAGAAGTTGCAACTGAGTGTAAGAACTACGCTGGTTCCTTGGGCTATTTTTTTTCTAAGGCGATCGCTAAAGTTAATCTTCAACCTGTTCCCTCATATGAAATGAAACGGGCCTGGGCGACTCTGGCCCGAGACATGGTCCATTTTGGTTTTGATAACGGTGAAGAAGGAGGATTTCCTCCCGATATCGCTGCCACCATAGATTCTCTAAAAAATATTGGGATTAATAAACTCACAACTGAACTCATCGACGAAGAGAAACTAGCTCAAGCACTTGGATCATCTTTTCAAAAAATTCTTGAAACAATTGGTGAGTATCCGGAAATTTTTGAGATGATGGATCAGGCCGATCTCTTTGAAGATATGATTGGCACAATAGCTAACCGTTATCTTCCGATCTTTCGCTTATTTCCAGCTTTTTCTAATGAAGCACTATCTATTCTTCCGTTTCTGAAAGAACCCCTCTTCACTGCTCTTTATGAATTACCTGAATCAGAACTTGTTAAACTGACTGAACTCACACATAAAGTGATGAATAGTTTTTATGCCAATAGTGTTCGCCCGAAGTTGGTTGAAACGCTGAAAGAGAATCTCAAAGGAAGAAACCTTCTTCTTCCGCTTATTGATGAAGCCGTGGCTCACCTTCCAGCCGATCGTGCTATGACATCCCTCATCAGTATTCTTTGCACTCCTCGAGATGAACTCTCCCAAGGTCGAACTATTTCAATTGTTCTGCAGGAGCTTGGTGGGATGTACGTGAAACTCGCCCAGGTTCTGGCCGAGTTAGCTCCTCCTTCTCTGGCCAAAGAGCTTCGCCACCAACAGGATAAGCTCGGGGGAATCTTTGGTTCTCAGGAAAAATCCTGGAAGTATGTTTTAGAAATTCTTGGTCGCCCTTCTTGGGAAAGACTTCAGAAATATCTTGTTGTTCCTCAGTACACCCAGAATGCTTTTGCAGGTGCTTCAGTAGGTGCGATCTATGAGTTTGAACTGACTGAATATGGTCAGAAGAAATTGGGCCGAACAGATTCAGTTCTACTTAAAGTTCAAAGACCGGGATTGACTCTCCTTTTCGAGGAGCAGAAACAAACACTCATCGAAATTCTGAATAATCTGGATAAGTCTCTACCGAAAACGGAACTAAGTAAGGCCGAACAGGAAGAAGTTGCGGGTCTTATCATGGCGCTTAAACGCACCATTATTAACTACGCCACTCAAAGTATTGGAGAGCTTGATTTCCGGATGGAAAAACGAAATGCGGATATGGTACGTGAAGCACTTAAAGGCGAATTCACCCTCGAAATCCCTCAGTTCTATCACGTTGAACCAGATGTCGCTTTAATGGAAAGAATTCGCGGAGAGAAAATTACCTCCGTAGTGAACTCTCGATATCTTGAAAGAATGAGTATCGCCGACACCGTCAGTGATGCTTACCTTTTCTTAATGTTCAGGAAAGGAATTATCTGGGCCGATCCACATGCCGGAAATATTCTCTACGATCCGGATCAGCTAAAAATTAAACTTATCGATTTGAATCCATGTTTTACTTGGGAAAAACAAACCGTTAAAATTTTTATCACCTTTATATACCGTTTGATCCTCAACGATCAAAAAGGCATCTTTGAAAGTTTAAAGGGACTGATTGAAAATCCTGAAGATCTCCAAAACGAAAAGACTAAAGCTCAGATTCAGGAATTTGTTAGTAACGGCAACCAAGGCGAACTTATCCGTTACCTCTCGGAGTTTGTGCGCCTCTTGGGTGAAACCAACATCAATCTCAGAATTGAGGTTCAGGCAGCTCTTCGTGGGCTTTCTCAGGTTTATCTAACCTCATCGGCGATCTCGTCACGTAATAACTTTGGACAGGTCTTCCAGAAACAATTCGGTTGGAAAGTCCTGGCAAAAAATATTCTCTCCATTGGTCCGTTTAAAGTTCTACGAAATCTTCTTCCTATTGCATTTGATGTGATAAAAAACTCACCTGAGCAGGAAGTAGGACCAACTTTAGATGAACGGGATTTGACAGCAATTGAAGAATCACTGGAACTTCTGAATATGGAAAGTGTTTGTAATATTGAGCTCGCCCGAACTTCACCAGAAGAGAACACTAATCTTTTACTCGCAACTGATGGCAGTGGTCTGATTAAAAGTTCACATCTTCGTCTGGAAATTCAAACTCAGACCAAGCCAGCTTCAGTGAGATACATCATTGAAGTACCGACAAAAGAGTGGCTCAAAGAACGTCAGGAGTATGTTCGTTTACAAGGTTTGGGGTTCACCCTATGCCTTGTTGAGTGTCTGGAGCAACTACGCCGTCATTCGCTCGAAAATTATTGGCGAGTGGTGGAAGGCTGGAATGCCCATCCTTCAAAACGCTCACTAAAAGAAAGTCTTCTTATTGGTGATGTAAGACTTGCGGCCCGTATCCTCTTCACCCGCCGTTATAGTGAGATTTGGGTCTCTGACTTTATGACGGTTTCACGTTGGAATCGTTATCTCTGGAATCTCATGATTAAGTTCGAAGAGCGATTTGAAAGAAGAGAGCAAGGTTACTTCTATCTTCTCAGTAAAAAGCTGGGCTCAGATAAAGTTGGTCAGTTAACTCTCGGTACTCTTCACCGCTTAAAGGTCATTACCTATCGTCTCATTATTTCGGGATTAAAATCATTGATCAAACGCTCGCGTTTTGAAATGAATCTTCTTCCACTGACAACTGATGATCTCATTCATCGGATGCTTCACGGACTTCTACGTCGTGGAAAGACTAAGCCTTAATTTGAAATATCTTTTCCTTCTGCTTATTTTATCTCAAAGTGTCTCGGCCGGTGTGACAGGAAAGCTTCCCCTCTGGGAAGCAGGTGTTGGTATGCTCAATTTCAGGCAAGACCGTTACCGTGGTTCGGCCGATCATACTTGGTACAACTGGCCTTTACCGGCGTTTATCTATCGCGGTAAAGATGTCGAAGCTGAAAACGGATTCATTCGGGGTCACTTTTTTAAAACAGAGAAGTTCACTCTCGACTTAAGTTTCTCTCTGGGTCTTAACGTGGACAGTGATAAAGATACGCTCAGAAAAAACATGAGAGACTTAGGACCCATTTTTGAGTTGGGGCCCATGTTCCGGTACTATTTATGGAAGTCTGAAGACGGAAATCATTTCTTAAACTTTGAAATGCCTTATCGTGCGGTCTACGCCACTGATGGAAAAAAAGTTGAGCACGTAGGCTACTATTCTATTCCGTATCTCGCCTACAATTCACGTCCCACTGAAAACACTTTCGGCATCGCAAGCGAACTCTCCGTAGGTGCCTCCTACGGATCCACAAACTATCATGATTATTTTTATGGAGTGAGAAACAAAGAGGCTACTCCGACTCGCTCGCCCTATCA
>JBBARF010000017.1:0-41253 GCA_040399925.1 Bacteriovoracaceae bacterium | reverse complement strand
CTCTGATCAATGGCTGCCAGCCTGGTTCATTTTTCTTCACATCATCCAGTGAGTACTTAATTTTATCAATTTTTTTCTTAAATTTAGCAGGATAACCATTACAGGTTGAAGAAGAGAGCGCCTTGAGATTTCCATTCTTGCGGGCGGTATCACAGTACTTTAAATCAGCTGTAGCAGTTCGCGCCTGATCAATAAGAATTCCGGTTTTAAGCTGGCCCATACAATAATTTTCAAGTCCCACGTCACCCATGACGTTGTTGGCCTGAATATTTTTATAAAGCTTTTCTCGAGCTTCCTTGTCTTCCTCCATAATCCGGTTGTAGGCATAGTTTTGCTGACGGGATGTGGCCCAAGTTCGGGTATTATCCACTCCACGGTATCTTTCTAGGAGCTGACGCTTTTTCTCCTGGGTGTCCCATTCAATATTTGTCTTAGGGCATTCTAAAAGATTTTTAGATAGACGGAAGGTGCGGAATTTTTCCATGTTTTCTATGATCAGCGAGCCCTTCTCAAAACGAACACCGGCATAAGATTTTAAACACGGGGCCTTTTTATCGATCTGTTCCCAGAGAGTAAGTTGATTAATAACTTTCTCTTGAGTCTTTGAATTGGTGAGATCTTTTTTAATCACACTCCATTTTTCGTAGACTCGCTTATGTCCATCAACCGGATCAAAACTCTTAATCCATCCCCATTTTTTACCCATCTCCACGCAGGATGAATCATAGGGCACATCAGCCGCTAGCGCGTTCACAGTTAAAAGTGATAAAAGGAAGAAGATAAACATCATGATCATATCGGTAAAAACATTAACTGAGTTTAATGATCAGACATTACCAATCTTGAGCAAGAATTGAGGCTTAAAGGGTGCCGAGAAAGGGTAGGATTAAGCATGGATCGCAAAACGACCACACGCAAAACTCTGGCAGTATACATCATCGGATTCACCGGTGCGGCCTGTTTGATTCTCTGGACTCTCTTCTTCCGCACTTAAAATATTTCTATTCTTCTAAATTCTTGTAAAGTAAAAACTTATTCCCTCAAAAAATGCTCTGATTTTTTATCACCCAATTCCAGTAAGATAGTTCCCAAAAAAATTATTGCGAAGACAAACAGGCGATTTATTTTGGAAACTCCTGCCCTCTCACGGAAAAAATACCTGTGTGACATATTGAATTTCCCTCACTCTCTAAAAGGATTTGTATGACAAAGATTTTGATCATCACTCAGGATTCGTCCTTAGAAAAACAAGTCAACCTCAGTTTGAAGTATCATAGTTTCACCGTCCATTCAGTAGAGAGCACTCCTCCGGCGTGGAAACTTTTGACCGAAATTCATTTTGATATCATCATGATTGATTTTCAGCTAAAACAGGAATCTGGGTTAGCTTTCTATAAAGCCTTAAGACTTCACGGCTCAAAAACTCCTCTTCTCATGATCGGAGAAGGGCGATTGGATGAATTTATTCTGAAAGATCTATCCATTGATCATTACGATTATCTGATGAAACCTTTTTTCTTTAAGGATTTGAAACAAAAAATTAATTCGCTCTTGGCCACCCAAGATCTCGCTGGGGATTTTATGAATTTCGGGTCATTCAAAATTGATGTTAAACACCAGTTGGTGCTGGTAAAAGATCAGTTCGTGCGACTGGGAAAAACAGAATTAAAAATTCTCATGTTACTGGCCAGGAAAGCGGGAGAGGTGGTGGATCTAAAAAAAATCCTCGATCTTTTAGACAATGAAGATCAAAAAAGTGCTCAGGTGGCGCAGTTTTATGTCAAAAAGCTTTGTTCAAAACTTACCAGTGTTTCTCAACAAGCCGTGGAAATCATCTCGATTAAAAATCAGGGCTTCAAACTGGAATATGTTTTATGAAAGTCACTTTCTTGTTTCTCATTTTTCTGGTGGCGTGTAAGGAATCTGACAAGAAAACAATACAAACCCTCCTCTCTCCTGCAACCAGTCTTCACCTGATAGGCGATGAGACAAGATCGGATATCTCTCCTGCTACAGATCCCTCGGTCAATCAGGAATTCATGTCGCTGATTGATAATCATCGGATAAGTCTGGGACTCAGTCCTCTTATCTGGGATGAAGGCCTGACCGAGATAGTTCAGGAACATAGTGATGGCATGGCGGCAGGAACAGTGGCCTTTGGTCATGGCGGATTTTCTTCACGTTGTACTGAAGGACGAGGGGCCATCGGTGGAGGAAATTGGTGTGGAGAAAATGTGGCCCAGGGACAAAAGTCCCAAGCGGCAGCCTTCTCGGCGTGGATGAACTCTTCAGGTCACCGGTCCAATATTGAAAACTCGCGCGCCACACACACAGGATTTACCTTTGCTAAAAGTTCAGGAGGAACAATCTACTGGACGCAGATTTTTCTCGAGCAGAATTAATCTCGGTAATAGTTTATGCGCAAGAAAGTAATTTTCGTTTCAATAGGCTTCATTGCCAGTTGTAAACGTGGGCGAAGAAACATCAGAGGAGTGGCGAAAATGCTGGAGTAAAAAAACATCTGTATAACAAAAAGTTCCATCCTAGATCTCCTTTAATTAAATGCTGTATCTCTATTTTGGCCAAAGCTTGGGTGACTGACAAATGGATTCCTCTGGATCAATTTACTTTAAATTGAAATCTGATTTACTCCGATAAAAGTGGATAACTAAGGGATCATCAGGATCTTGAAGTGATCAATACCTAACCAAACTGTATGGCGACAATGGCCTCTTCTGTCGTGGGGATTATTCAGACGTATCTAACTAATTGTCATTAAAATAAAAAAGGCCCGGTATAAAGCCAGGCCCTTTTCTTATGTATATCTTAGCGACAACCAACCAAAGTCTTTTTTGCTACATCAAATCCACTACAAGAACTTGTCTTCATATTTAATTGACGAAGAAAATCAGGCGCCACGGCCTTAATTTCTGAACGAAGTTTGATGATCTCTTCAAAGCTCATCGAAACAGCACGATTATTGTGAATCGGAAGGCTTCCACTTGTAACAGTTGTAAAAAATGAAACGATTTCTTTATTCGGCTTATCCCCTACACGTTCAAGACTCCAGAGCTTATTGAATTCACCTAGGAATGACTTTTGAAGTGGAGCGTACTTGGTTCCAGTATATGTAACCATGTTATCAAACTGATTATGCTCAGCAGTTTCAGATAGGTTGTATGAGCCTGTGAAGAGAACCGCATCAGCTTCACCATTATCGATTAGAAGAAACTTATGGTGATTCAGAAGCCAACGAGAAGGATTCGGGTACTGACTATAAAACTTCACACGAACCGGTGCATTTTTTCCAGCGTTACCAGAAATCTTTTTCCAGTTTTCAACGAAGTAAGGAGTCATTTCGATTCCTTTATCATTCCATTTTTCACGGAATTCCTGATTATCCACAGTGAGTTTTACATCAACACCACGATTCGCTGCTTCAACCAATGCTTTTGAGATATCGAGCATGTTAAAGTGATTGAAGCTACAATAAATTGTTGCCGAGGCCTGATTGATTGATTTGATAATGGCATCACGAACTGTGTATGGGCCTTTACCGCCGCCTTTTGGAGCAAGCTTCACGAACTTACCTTGGGCGAATGCTTCTGTTGAAGCTGCATTTTCAACATAATCATAGTTCATTGAACTTGAATAAAGAGTGATGTCTTTACCAGTCGTCTGATGCTCTTTAGCATTATAGGGAAGACGATCTTCTACAACATCTTGCGGATGAGTGAGCATATCCTTACTCGAGTTCCAGATCACGGCAAATTCATTTTGAAAATTCTGAATAATATGGGCGGGGCCATTCATGAAAACAAAGTTTTCAGAATATTTTGTTTTTGCACCATTAGACATATTGGCCGAAGAGTTCACAATGAAGGTTCCATCAACAATGACGAATTTTTCATGCATATTACGAGGAGCAACTTTAAACGCTGCCTTCCCTTTACCCTTAAGGCCTTCGAGCTTAGCGACTTTAGTTTGAGTGCTAGCATCTTTGGCAAGAGTCGGGTGAAGAACCACACGAACAGTCGCACCGTTTATGACAGCAGCTTCAATCGCCTTATCAAAACCAGAATCACTCCAACTATAAACAGAAACTTTCACATCTGTTTGAGCTTTCGCAATGGCATCATACATTTTAGCAAAGGCTTCTATTCCTTCCCAAGGAGAGAACATCGATGTTGTTGTTTCTGATGAAGGAAGACGTTCAGACTCATGATAAGGAGCTGGCCGTTGGTGAGAACAAGCTGCGAGGGTTAATATCGCTAGCAATAGGTGTAATTTCATAAAAATCCCTTGAAATAAGTGATGTTGGCTTTTCGACGGAATGATTCTTGAGGATGAGGTTCTCAAGGAGGAGTCGGGTCAGGGAATTTTTTGCCAGGGCTCTAAGTGGTGATCTCGACGCTATGAGGTTTTAAAACTCTGAGTAGATCCTGAGAACTAATGTTGATCAAAAAGCCCCGCTTTCTGCATTTCAAATACACACTTTCTAACTCAAGAATTTGGGGTTGGCTCAGTCTTACCGGCGCCGTCGAAGCTGTGCGAAAACATATTTTTCACAAATATGCCGGAATTTTGAGGCGCTACATTTTGTAGATTTCAAACAGATAGGATTATAAAAACAAGTTCTAGGTACATGAGATGTTGGGCCTTAAGATCCTCCAATGAAAACCATCATCCTTTTTTCGCTCCTTTTTAGTACAGTCGCTTCTGCTGAGGGCCGCAAGGGTCTTACCTGGGGAGTTCAGCCCTCAAACATAGCGGAGAACCTCGTCAACGTTAGCTGCCATGGGGCACCTGCGACAGTGGGTGTGGGTCGATCCCCTAGTTGTGATGGTTATGTGGGTGATACTCAATGCTCAGAAAGAAGACCCGTTCTCTGTATCAATAAATCAAAATCAATTCCGCAACCGCAGGGGATCGGTCATGATCAGTATAATCAGTGGGCCAGCGGTGAAGTTCGACTGACCCATGATCTTGAAGGTTATGCGCTCAATTCACTGCAAGCAGCGAATAGTTACTGTGCGGAATATTTTGGTCCAGACTGGAGAATGGCCGAGCATCACGATGGTTGGGGCTGGGGATTCTGGGCGGTGGGAAAGATTTCAAACAAAAGCCGCTTTTGGGTACATATCAAAAATCAGCCCGGTAACTGTTGGGATGGTGGGGAAGAATCAGGTGGTTCAGAGCAAAGAACTGTGGATCCCAAGAACAGCACTCCAGATGAGGTTTTAGACCTAAAACCTATTGAACCGAAGAAGAGCGGCCTTTTACAGTTTATGTAAGAGATCTGGTTATGATATAACTGTCTTATGAGCCAGTACGATAATCCCATTATTAAAGATCCAATCACTAAGGAAGAACTCCAGCTCCTTCCGCTTTTTGACCATCGAGGTCACTATGTTCTGATTGAAACTCAAGAAGGGGCCGTGAGGGCCATCTCAGAACTCAGAAAATCTAAAATTTTGGGTTTTGATACAGAGACCAGACCCTCATTTAGGAAGGGCGAGTTCTATAACGTGGCCCTGCTTCAACTTGCTAACTATGATTGCTGTTATCTTTTCCGTCTGAATAAAATTCGCCTCACAAAAGACATAGTCAGTATTCTGGAAGATGAAAGTATTATCAAAGTGGGAGTTGCCATTCGTGATGATGTGATTGCCCTTCAAAAAATGCATCCTTTTGAGAAAGCTGGTTTCATTGATCTGGCCGAAAAGACCCGCATCTCGCGTTCTCTTTCTCACAGTCTTCGCACGCTGGCTGGAATGTATCTTGGGCAGCGTCTCAGTAAAGCCGCTAAAATTACGAACTGGGAAAATTCCGTGCTGACTGATGCACAGGCAAGGTACGCAGCCAATGATGCTTTTGTAAGTTTATTGATCGCTGAAAAAATGTTCGCTTAACTATTAAGAGAAAAAGTCGCAAGGCGGTTGGTGTGAATCAATCGCTTGGCCAAAATCTCTGCACACGAACGATAAATATCCATTCTTAATTTATAATAGATCGGCTCAACCATCTGGTTGATCATGTGTGTATCAAAAATCATTGCCACAACTTTAGTCCCCGCTTGAACACTGGCACTGGCGGGATTGTGATAAACAAAACTCATCTCGCCGAAGACATGTCCGCCACCGCCCAGAGAGACAACTATCTTTCCATCAATGACAATATCAACTGTGCCATTGATAATAAAAAATAAATCTGTGTTGTTGGCTTTTTGCTCGATGAGATTTTCTTGAGGAAGGTACTGCTTAAAGCTCGCCAGTTCTGCCATGGTGTTTTTATCCATGTCATCAAAGCCCGCAAAGAAGGAAATCTTATTGATAAGTTCGAGCTTTTTTTCAAGGTTCACTTCCACTTCTCTACCTCACAAACATAACGATTATTAAGTTCTTCAATTATCTCTCGTTTCGAAAAAAGAGGCAAATTGTTAACATTACCTTAATAAAGAGATTCCCGCTTTTCCGGTAGGGGCACTTGAGTTCAGCTAGAATCTCATCAATTAAATTAAGCGAGAAAAAGACATGTGGAACTGCAATGGTTACTCGATTAAAAAAATGAATCGGGAAACATTCAAGCCTCTTGATCAAAAATACGGCAAGTCCTTCATCTCAGAGAACTCTATGATGAAACTGAGAAATAAAAAAATGCGTGAGCTGGATGATATGTTCGGTGTTTTAGTCCATCTGACTTATTACACCAACAAGCTCAGACTCAAAGCTTTTGATTCCCGTACCGGTAACAGCAGAATGAGTGATGAGCTTAGTAAATTCCTGCGATAATTAAGGCCCAGAGAAAAGCTTCAGATCAATAAAGCTTGAGGCCCCAAGATTGAACTGGATCTCCGTTCCTTCATTAGGTCTGAGAGTATACATGTAGTCGGTTGAGGCGAGTAACACTCCAATGCGACTTCCCTTGGCGACACTGTACTGCTTAGGCTCTAGATCAAAAGTGATTTGATAATTTTGTCCCGGTACCAAAAGCTCACCCTGAGTGATGTCTTGATGGTTCTGAGCATCTGCCCATCCACGAGTGATAATTTTCGCTGAGCCATTTTTTTCGTACTCAACGATAGCAACGGTTAGGTTGGCGGCCTTACGGTTTTTGACTGAAAAATTCAAACTAACTTTTGATGTTCCCGTAAGAAGTATTTTCTTCGTCATGGGGGCCGTGAGAAAAACTAGCCTGCCGACATTTTTTTGTTCCGGCTTTTCGCTGAGAGATTCAAGTTTTTTTGATTTTCCTGAATCAATAATCGTCATCGAGGTTTCGTCAGAAGCTGCACTTGAAAGTGAATCATTTCTCGCAAAATACAAACGCTGATCAATCGCCTTTTCATGGGGCCAGGCTTCTTGAACCACGAGGCTTCCATCGGTCAGTTCCACTTCAACTTGCGGACCTTTCTCTATGCCATTCTCATCACCTTCAACAAAGTGATCAAACCATGCCTGAAGTTTTCCTGGAACGCCGTGATTGTAAGTTGACCCATGGCCTCCTTTGTGAAGAAAGATACGACGAGGGGCGACACCCTCGAGTGCTTCCCAAAGTTCAATGGCGTGTCTTTGTTTTACATTCCAGTCAGATTGACCGTGAATGATAAAAGTAGCGGCCTTGATATTTTTAACCATCGGAAGATAGTCACGGTCTTGCCAGAATTTTGTAAAGTCACCAGTCTCGCGCCCCATCGTTTCTGTCAGGCGAGCAAGCTCAGTCTTACAATCACCTTTTCTCATGATGAAGTATCCAAGCACATCGGCATCTTCACCAATGTAGCCGCCTGGGTTTACCACCAGTCCATTCGAACGGTAGTAATTGTACCAACTGCTGATAGCAGCAACAGGAACGATTGCTTTAAGGCCTTCAACTCCAGTGGTAGCAACCATAATCGGCAGAGTTCCATCATAAGACGTTCCAGTCATGCCGACATTTCCATTGGCCCAATCGGCCTTCGCAACAGCACCATTTGCATAATAGGCTTTAGCTCTTCCATTCAACCAATCAATGACTGCTTTAGCTGCGATGGTTTCAGACATATCACCTACTGTCGGGCAACCTGTCGACTTACCAGTTCCCACACTGTGAGCACTCACGCGAGCGTATTTAGCAGCATTAACTTTAAAGGGCGCTTGATAGTTAAGAGTTTTACGAAGACGTGAAACAAAGGCATGAGCATCGGTTCCGAAGCCTTTTAAAATCGCCTCATCCTGCGGAAGAAGATCAGAGTCCACTTCGTGCATGGGACCGTCATTTCCACCTTGAGCGTAGGGAGAGATGTAGAAGATAGTTGATGATTTCTGTGATCCAGCGGGGCGATCAACTGAAACATAAATGCGGTCTAATTTTCCATCGCCATCCGTATCCGTTGGAGCTTCGACATATACTTCTTCTGAAACGGTTATCTGTTCAATCAGGGTCGTCGCGAAAGCGGCAGTGGTTGAAGAGAAGGCCAGAAGAATGGCGAGGTTAAATTTCATTGAGTCTCCTTAATTGGTAAAAATTTATCAAGCGAGGGGGGTCAATGGCCACACGTATTGAGGAGAGGGGTAAAGATTAAGGTCAATTGAGGTCTGTAGACTCTCAAATCAACGAGTTTCAGGGGTTTAAGCGTCCTCAGGAATCTCATATTTTTACGCCGAGATACCGATTAGAAAGTATAAATTAGGGAGACCCCGTGAAAACATTTATACTCGTTTTTTTAATCGCTACTTCCGCCTACGCTCAGGAAAAAAAAGCTCTTAGTAAAAATGAGATTTTAAAATTCTCCATGGAGCAAATTCATATCTCCAAAGGCCTTGAGAAAAACTGGAAAAAATGTTTTGGAACAGAAGCGCCAGATCTGGAAAACTTTCTCAATGTGCCTACAGCGATCATGACTGCCAATGCTTTCAAACAACTCAAAGCACCCCCAGAAACAGCGATGGGTTGCGAAGCGGCCCTTGATCCTTCTTATACTTTTGCAGCAGAAGCCGTCTGTCTTTTAGATGAGGATGTCGCCAAGAATCTTTATGATCTGACTGAAGATGATGGTGCTTTGGATTATCTAACATTGCTTGGAACAACGACCGCTGAAATGAAGGCAGATGGTGAAGTGAAAAAAGATGTCACCAATCATGCGGAAAATGCCAAAGACATGCTCGAGTTTTTCCGTAAGTTTAACAAGAAGAAAATAGCGAGCATGCCGAAGAAATAGATTCTATTCAATTATCCCACGTAGATAGAGAGCATCGGCCAGAGCGAAGTGATAGTTTCGTTTAATTTCTGCAAACTGATTCTTCGAATGAATCCAACGCTGATTGGCCTGAAGAACGTCCGGAGAGTTTTTTACTCCGCGGTTATACTCAGATAATATTCCTTGTCGATACTTGTTCATCACCTCAACATTCTCCTCGGCTCCGTGAATCAGTTTATGAGTCAATTCAAGGCGCTTGGATATGTCAGAGCGATTTTTGGCAAACTCTAATTCTTTTGAACGGGCCATTGACTCCTGAGCACTCGAAATATCGGTTTTAGATTGCGCCACTCGAATTCCCTCACCTCCGTCAAAGAGAGGCATGGAGATACGAAAACCAATCGCCACATCATTTCTTTGATCTGCTCTGGCATACTCTCTTTCTTTCTGAGTAAATCGAAGTGCGTATCCATAGAGATCAACTGTAGGACTCCACCAACGCTTAGCCGATGACATCTCAAGTTTGGCGATCTCAGACTGGAAAAATGCTTTTTTTACCAACAGAGATTCACCCCTCGCATTCTTAATCTGAGTTTCATGAATGAGTTCATTCTCATGTTCCGGATGAGTGTTTACATAGCTCACAATCACTTCCTGATCAGGCTCATGACCAAACAGAATGAGAAGGAGTCGTTTTACAACTCCAATTTCATATTCCACGGTCGAAAGTTCCTGATGCATCATGATATCCTGTTGTTTAAAATCAAGACTATCAGTAGTTGATGTGAGCCCTGCTGAAACACGTTTTTTAGCAGCTTCCATATTAAAAAGGTTATTACTAAGAGCTGAACGAAGAATATCGCCAGTTTCTTCAAAGTACGCCAGCTGGGCCAAGGCCCTGCGGATTTCTGCCAGCACTTGGGCCTTGAGCATGGTTGAATCAATCTCAGAGACTTCAGCTTCTAAACTTCTTTTATCGTTTTCAATATTATCTTTTCCAGAGTTAAAAATATTGATCTTGGCTTCAATTCCACCGAACGGCTGAGTTACATGATCATAAGGTCCCGTGCTGTATTTTTCCTGACCGAAACTCAGGTTAACCTTTGGAAGAAAAGATCTAGTGAGATTACCTTTAAGCTTTTGCGAAGCCACAAGTCTGTACCGCAAACTTTGCACGTCAGGATTTGAATCCACAAAAGCATGAATATTACTCTGCCCTATATTGACGGTGGCTAATGCAGAATTTATAAAGCAGAGACATACTAATAATTTCATAAGTCCTCTCTAGTCTAAATTGTCGAAGGCGACGAAAAGACTTCGGCTTCCTTCGGTAAATTGCATCTCAATATTAAAAGGCCGCTTCTCTGGTTTAGGCGCTTTACCTTCAAAATGATTTTTAACTACAGTGAAAGTAAATTCATTTAAAAAATGCTTCTTGTTTTTTTCTATTTCGACGACTCCCTTGCCTACTTTTGAAAATTTAGACATAGGAAGGAGATTCATTTTCTCATCATAAATATATAATGAAATTTCATTATCCTCAGATCTTACAAGTTCTGCTTTATAGACTCTGACTGCAGCAGCACCTTTGCTTTTGTCCTTTTCATCAATTACAGAAGCGACGACTCCCCCAAACTTTCCACCTTCGGTAAGCTTTGGGCCGTGTCCTTCATCATGAGCAAAAGAAAGCAAGTTCAAAGTCATTAAGATTGTAGCAAAGATGTATTTCATTTTAATTCTCCTTCAAAGAGATGGTCAGATTCAGTTTGAGCAGCAAGCCACTTCTCAGAAGCTTTTTTTCCGAACCGTTTAAATATTACTGGAGTAACAATTATATCAAGTAGTGTTGACGAAATAAGTCCGCCTACAATAACCACGGCGACGGGATGAAGAATTTCTTTACCGGCCTCTCCTTTAGACATGAGAAGTGGAACGAGGGCCAAAGCCGCAGAAAGGGCGGTCATAAGCACCGGCACCAGTCTTTCAAGAGAGCCTCTGACAATCATATCGTCACTGAATTCCTCGCCTTCTTCTTTGATCAGATGAAGATAATGCGTAATCATCATAATGCCATTTCTTGAAGCAATTCCACACAAGGTGATAAAGGCCACAAGGGTTGCTACCGAAAGAATTCTTTCCGTCAGATAGATCGCGACAATACTTCCAATGAGAGAGAGTGGAACGTTGAGCATCACTTGCAAAGTCAGAACGACTGAATGGAAATGAACATAGAGTACAAAAAATATTCCCATTAAAGAAATGAGACCTAGAATCAACAAGAGCTGGGAAGCTTTCTGCTGACTTTCAAACTGCCCACCGATCTTAATGAAATACCCTTTAGGCAAATCAAGCTTATCAATTTTACTTTGTATTTCCTCTACTAGATTACCAAGATCTCGACCTTGGGAGTTTGCCGATACGATAAACCGACGGATCATATCTTCGCGGTTGACTGCATTGGGACCTGTTCCTTGATAAACATCTGCCACATCCTGGACTCGCACCAGATTTCCGGTCGGCATGACTTTGATCGGAATATTTTTAATCGACTCAGGATCTTTACGAGATCCTGAGTCTAAACGCAGATAAATATTATAAATCTTCTGACTCTCGAGATACTGCCCTACGACTTCGCCACTAAGCATCGCCTCAAGATCCCGGGCCAGTGCTCCGGCACCCATGCGGGCATTAGCAGAGGCTTCGCGATTAATATTCATCTTTACCTGAGGAATAAGGACTAAGGGCTCAAGGGATAAATCCACCACACCTTTAATATCTTTTATTTCTTCAAAGATTTCACCACCCAGTCTTCTTAAGATAGACAGATCTGGGCCAAAAACTTTAATCGCGATCTGCGCCCTGACTCCAGAAAGGAGATGATCCAGACGGTGAGAAATCGGCTGACCGATATTCATAAAAACTTCCGGTGCGGTGGTCTCAATTTTTTTTCGGATGTCGGCCAAAACGATTTCACGCGAGCGGCCCCCTTCTTTAAAATCTACATCAATTTCATTCCAGTGCACACCTTCGGCATGCTCATCCATTTCCGCGCGCCCCACACGGCGGACAGTATTTTTAACCTCCGGCACGGTCAGAAAGGCTTTTTCTAGATTCATTCCAATTTCATCTGAAGCATCCAGAGAAATTCCAGGAGCAGAAGCAATACCAATGGTCGCCGAACCTTCATTAAAATCAGGCAAAAAGTTTCTTCCCATGAGTGGCAAAAGCGCCAGTGCTGCGATCACCAAAATTGTCGCCCCTCCCAAAATAAGACGGTGATGGCCTAAATTTTTTCGAATAATCTTTTCTACAAAATTCTTCAGCGCACGAACCATTCTTCCATCTTGCGCATGCTCCATGGCCTTTGAGTTAGGTAAGAGATAACTACAAAGAGCCGGAGTCACAGTCAAGGAAACAAGAAGTGAGGCAAGGAGAGATATAATATAAGCAATGCCTAAAGGAGCAAACAAGCGTCCTTCAATTCCGTCTAGCGCAAACAGAGGGACAAATACCAACACCACAATAATGGTTGAAAACACAATAGAGTTTCGAACTTCTGAAGAGGCGCGATAAATAACCGTCATGGGATGAAGGGGTATTGTTTTAAGTTTATTTTCCCTTAAGCGTCTGTAGACATTTTCCACATCCACAATGGCATCATCTACCAGCTCGCCAATCGCCACCGCCAGACCACCTAGGGTCATGGTGTTCACACTTAAACCAAAATACTTAAATACAATGGCCGTGATCACAAAGGATAAGGGGATCGCAGTTAAAGTAATAATCGTAGTGCGAATATTTAATAAAAACAAAAAGAGAATAATCGCTACCATGATCGCCCCATCTCTGAGGGCTTCTTCTACATTGGAAACGGAGTTTTCAATAAAACGCGACTGCTTAAACAGATCTGTTTCAATCTTCACCCCATCTGGCAGTGATTTTTCTAGGGCCTTAAGTTCTTGTTCGATATCTTTGGTGAGTTCAATGGTATTACCTGAAGGTTGCTTCTGAATGGTCAGGATAACGGCCCTTTTCCCATTCACACTTCCGTTTCCTCTTTTAACAGCAGAACCAATCTTTATCTCGGCCACTTCTTTTAAGAGAACGGGCCGGCCTAAGTGAAGACCAACATAGGAATTAGAAATATCTTCAATAGACTGCACGCGTCCCAAAGGACGGATCAAAAATTCTTTTCCACCAATATCCAAAAATCCGCCGGTGGTATTTTCAGAGATTTCAGTTAAGGCATGTTTTAGATCTTCTAAGGCGATCCCCATCTTCTGAAGTTTTTCGCCTGAAACTAAAATCTGGTACTGCTTTAAATCTCCCCCCATCACAATGACCTGACTAATGTCAGAGACTGTCATAAGTCGCGGACGTATGGTCCAGTCCGCTAGAGACCGAAGATCCATAGGTGACATTTTTCCATCATGAGAAGTCACTCCCACAAACATAATCTCCCCCATGATAGAAGAAGTAGGAGTCATGACGGGAGTGATATTGGGAGGTAATCGATCTTTAGCTAATTGAAGTCTCTCCGCCACTAGTTGGCGGTTCCGAAAGATATCAGTACCCCATTCAAACTCTACATAAACAATAGAGATCCCAATCGCACTGGATGATCTGATACGAACCACATCGGGAGTACCATTTAGAGCAGTTTCAATCGGAAGGGTAATCAGCGTCTCAACTTCTTCAGGTGCAAGCCCATGAGAGTCAGTCAAAACTGTTACAATCGGACGGTTGAGATCAGGAAAGACATCAATGGGAAGCTTAAAGGCAATCCATCCACCATAAATTATAACGAACACCGCAAAGACTATGACTGTCAGCCGGTGTCTTAAAGAGAACTTAATTAGTGAATTAAGCATAAAGATCCTAATCAAATGAATTCAATAAATGTTAACTGAAAATGAAATGATTAGGCTATCGGCCTTATTTTGATCACTCATATCTTCTAATGGGATAACTGATTATGTATGAGGTGGATTTTGCGAAGGCCTGTTGAAAAGAACCAGGCGACCGACGACGACAGCAATAATCATCGCCGGAAGAAAGATCTTTAATTTTTTATTCATAGATTAATGATGACTTGTTTCTTAGGGGCAATCAACTGAATTAAGATAACCTAAGGATCGAGAACAATGGGCGTTAATGAGACCTAAAGACATCCCAACCCATTGTAATACGAGCATTCCAACGAATAGATAAACTTGCGATGGTGCATCAAGGGTATAACCGGTAAGGTGACAAAAAAGTCACGCCTATGTGGCTTCATTATCGGAGGCTCAAATGAGTCAGAAAATTTATGTTGGTAACTTAGGTTATTCAATCAACGACCAATCACTTTCTACTAAATTCTCACAATTCGGAACTGTAAGTTCTGCTAAAGTGATCATGGATAGAGATACAAATCGCAGCAAAGGTTTCGGCTTTGTTGAGATGTCTACAAGTGCTGAAGCAGCTAACGCTATTCAAGCTCTTAACGGTACTGAGTTTGACGGACGTCAGATGAATGTTACTGAAGCTAAGCCGATGGCGCCACGTGAGAACAAACGCTACTAGTTCCAATTAAGACCATGCTGATTGCAAAATCAGTGTGGTCTACTTCACCTTCTTAAATAATTTACTCATACTTGTCGGAAGCTTAACCGTCATCTCTACCTTCTTCACCACTACACCATCATTATAAGTCAGAGCTTCGTTCTCACCGGCCTTGGCCATTAGCGAGAAAGCAAAAAACTCCGTATTAGTTAGTCTTGCCAATATCATTACCAGAGCCGTGCCAAGACTAAATAGCTGGATTAATTTATGAAGGACCAAGGTGGCCCTAAAAAAAGCGGAGCTAGTTAAGCCTTGGGTTAAAAAAGTCTCCATGGCCATTTGTTCTGAGGTGTTTAAAGTTGAGACCAAAACCTACTTCCGCGTGAGGGAAAGCTGACCTCGGGTCACTTCTTACAGGCCCAGTTGCTGAAGTTGTATGGGGGTTATAGGTTAACAACCTCAACCAACAGGAGACCTACTTATGAGAGCACCAGTCTTGTTATTGCTCACTTTCATCTCTTTCCTATCTTTTGCTCACGCCACCAACATCAATGTCGGTTTTAAAAATATCGAATACGGTCAGTACACCGAGATCCTTCAAGATCAGGTCAGCTGGGCACAGGAATCTTTTGATAATTACGCAGAAGAAGCTTTGGGTTGTTCGCGCGTGCGGATGAACTTAAACATCATCAAGGAGCCTGGAATTTTCAGAAAGGGTGCATACGATGTTTCTTTAACTGCCAACTGTACTGAAACTTTCACTAATTTTAAATTCAAATTTTATCACGGTTATGATGAAGACTATACGAAGCTGGATGTATCGTATGTAAAAGACGGGAAGACTGTGAAGCAAGGGTTTGAAACCAGAGCTTGGTACTAAAATAAGTGAGGCCCAGAGAATGGGCCTCACAACTAACTTTTTATTTTACGTCGAAACGATCAAGCATCATCACTTTATTCCAAGCAACAACAAAGTCATCCACAAACTTCTTCTTTCCATCTTCAGAAGCATACACTTCTGCAATAGAGCGAAGTTCTGAGTGCGAACCAAAGATCAGATCAACCGGTGTTGCCGTCCATTTAACTACACCCGACTTACGATCCAGGCCCTCATACATACCCTCTGCTTTAGGGGACTTCTGCCACTTAGTCGACATATCGAGCAAGTTAACAAAGAAATCATTGGTAAGTGTTCCTGGCTTCGAAGTGAAAACTCCGTGCTTAGTACTCCCAACATTTGCATCAAGCACACGCATGCCTCCAACCAGAACAGTCATTTGAGGAACAGAAAGAGTCAAAAGATTCGCGCGATCAATCAGCATTTCAGTTGGGATCATTGTCGCTGAATCGCTGTAGTAGTTTCTGAAAGCATCGGCTTGTGGTTCAAGGTAACCGAACGAATCAACATCGGTCGCTTCCTGAGTAGCATCCATACGACCTGGAGTAAAAGGAACCTTCACATTACTTCCTGCTGCTTTTGCCGCCTGTTCAACAGCTGTAACACCACCAAGAACAATCACGTCGGCGAGAGATACTTTTTTTCCAGACTTGTTAAAATCTTTTTGGATACCTTCAAGTTTAGCGAGAACCTTAGAAATTTCTTCTGGATTATTTACCGCCCAATCTTTCTGAGGTGCCAAGCGAAGACGAGCACCGTTTGCTCCACCACGCATATCTGTTCCACGGTATGAAGCAGCTGATGCCCAAGCAGTACGAACAAGTTCAGAAACCGTTAGACCTGATTTAAGAATTTTATTTTTCAGAGAGGCAACATCACTTGCTCCAATGAGCTTGTGGTTAACAGCAGGGATTGGATCTTGCCAAGAGAGAACTTCCTTAGGAATTTCAGTGCCAAGGTAACGCGAGCGAGGGCCCATATCACGATGAGTGAGTTTGTACCAAGCTTTAGCAAAGGCAATCTCAAAAGCAGTTGAATCATCGAGGAAACGTTTAGAAATCGCCCCATAACTAGGATCCATCTTGAGAGCTATATCCGTTGTGAACATAATAGGAGCGTGTTTTTTATCTTTGACATGAGCATCCGGAACCAAGTCCGCTGCATCCTTATCTGTAGGAATCCACTGAGTGGCACCAGCTGGTGATTTTGTTTTAACCCAGTCGAAACCAAAAAGATTTCCGAAGTACTGGTGAGTCCATTGAGTAGGATTAATTGACCACGCCCCTTCGAGTCCACTCGTGACCGTGTCCTTACCAACTCCCGTTCCACATTTATTTTTCCAACCCATACCCTGCTCTTCAATTCCTGCAGCTGCTGGTTCAGCACCAACGCACTTATCAGGTCTATGAGCACCATGAGCTTTACCGAAAGTATGTCCACCTGCAATCAGTGCCACAGTCTCTTCATCATTCATCGCCATACGCCCGAAAGTCTCACGGATGTCTTTAGCAGCAAGAAGTGGATCAGGATTTCCGTTTGGTCCTTCAGGATTGACATAGATCAGACCCATCTGTACGGCCGCAAGAGTCTTTTGTAATTTTCTGTCACCATGGTAGCGCTGGTCGGCCATAAACTTCTTCTCTGGCCCCCAATACACCAGATCGGCTTCCCAATCATCCGTGCGTCCACCCGCGAATCCAAAAGTTTTAAAGCCCATTGATTCAAGTGCAACGTTGCCAGTGAGAACCATCAAATCGGCCCACGAAATTTTGTTGCCGTATTTTTGTTTAATCGGCCACACCAAACGGCGCGCCTTATCGAGGTTGGCGTTATCAGGCCAGCTGTTAAGTGGTTCAAAACGCTGCTGTCCTCCAGCTGCTCCCCCTCGTCCATCACTCACGCGGTAAGTACCAGCACTATGCCACGCCATACGAATAAAGAATGGACCGTAGTGACCATAATCTGCGGGCCACCAGTCTTGAGATTTTTTCATCAAAACTTCAATGTCTTTTTTGACAGCTTTAAGATCTAGCTTTTGAAATTCTTTAGCATAATCAAATTTTTTATCAAGCGGACTGGATTCAGCTGCGTGCTGTCTGAGCGGAGAAAGATCAAGTCTTTCAGGCCACCAAAATTGGTTTGAAACATTTGAACGATTTTCAACGTCTTTTTTATCATCGGCGTAAACGACTGAGTTGACGGTCAGTGCGAGTAACATGAGCGCCGGAAAAGTTTTCTTCAACATCAGGAATCTCCTTTAAAAGATAGATTTTAAACCCTAAGAGTTTTCATCTCGTTAATCAATTAGATAATTCATAATTAGACCGGAGTTCCGGACCTGAGTAAAATCGATTAAATCTATGTGGGTATAGAGAAATCCTATGCGCATCGGGTCGGGACAGCCTAGCATATATAAAGAAATTATAAGCTGTCCAAACTTTCAACACAGCTTAAAAAATCAATTAATTTAATAACTTGGCTTTAAATCTGAGATCATTCGGAAATTCATCCATAATCGATCCTTAAGACGACCATTCTCTCTATATACTTCGGATAATAATTATTCAGGAGCTTTTATGAGAAAACTTTTTGGTCACATCTTCCTCGCGACATTGATTGCCCCTAGCTTTGCGCAGGCCGATTGTACGACACAGAGATCAGGCACTACTTATTCAAGTACAATGCCGGGTACATGTCTATCCCGACTCTCATCTGAACTCTACAATCGTGAAGCCATCGAGTCTTCCGGTCGTGTTATGGTCGCCGCCGTAGATATGATCCCGTTTGCCAATGTGATTCGAACAACGCTGGTTGAAACAGCAGGTGGCTATGAAATTCCATTTGAAACAAACGAACGATTAAATGCTTACTTAAATGAATATATGTCTTCTGTAGATTTTTCCAGGAATGTAGCCAATCCAGAAGCCGTGATGAAAATTTTTGAAGCCTCGGTTGATCATTATCTCGCACTTAACAATCTTTTAAATGACAAAAGATTTAGACCCGAAGAGCGTCAACTAATAAAGAGTCGTATGGCCGAAATCAAATTTCTCTCCGAGCAGGCAATCTTAATGATCGGTCAAAAGAAATCGGCCCAAGTGGATCAACGAATTCAGGCAATAGAAAAAGAACTCTCAGAGAGATTAGGAAATATTGACTTTGGAAAATTCATGGTCCAATTGAAGGGAGTGAACGACAAAATAAGCGAAGTCCAACTTCAAATAGATGAGCTGAGTAAAAATCCGCTCGAAAACAAAATCAAAATCAGAGAACTTAAAGGTCAACAGGAAGAATTGAAGACTCAGTTGGATTCTCAGGCCAGACTCTCTAAAGTTGATATTCAGAATTATACTCAATTTGCCCAAGGTATGGTTGCCCTATATTCATTGATCAACCCGGAAGAGGCCAACCGAATGAACGCCGCCGTTTCGGGAATATCGAACATTGCGATGGGAGCTGTCGCCTTGCAATCATTGGGAGCTGGTGCGAGTGCTGGCGCCGCTATGGGTGGTTATGGGATGATCGCCATGGGTGCAGTCCAACTTTATAGCGCCAGTAAAAATCAAAAGGAAAGTAATAGTGGTTTCAAGGCGATCTTTGCTCAACTCAAAGCGATCTCTGAACAAATAGAAGCCGTTCAAAAACATATCGACAAGCGATTTGACCGTATAGATGAAACACTCTTTGTCATGGAAAGAAATATACTTAAAGAATTAAACCGCATTAGTTCTCAGATCGCGAGTCTAACTGAACTTGTTGATTACAGTGCACGCGCACTCGTTGAAATTAATAAATCGATAAGAGATCTTTCTTTGCATGTGGTGAATGAAAGTATTGAAAATAGAATTTACGATCGCTACCTGGATGTTATCTATACATGTGTAGGTCGGGTCACTGCTGATATAACTCTAAAGCCAGATGAATTAGGAAGATGCCTCGATAGAATGAGTCTTTGGATTGAAAATGAGATCTCTACAAGTTTAATGACAAGCAAAACCATTTCTTATCAATTTGAAGCCAGAAATAATTTTGCTTTTCAGGTCAATGATCTGGCCAATGACTTTTCAAATTTTAGTCATGAGAGAGAACTGGTTGGACTCCCTAACCCGCTTTTATTGCAAGATGCCTCAGATAGTTTGAACATTATGAAACTCCAATATCAGGAAAAATCACGGTACCGGAAGCAATTGGAGCATGAAGTTTTCCAGAAATCGAAAAACATGGAAAACAAGTTCAGAAAGTTCCAAACAAAACTCAAGTCTAGCCCAGAATATATTGCTAAATTAAAAGAAAGACATCAAGTGGCCCTTAACGTTGTCCACTCTCAGGTTTTAAATGAACGAGCTCAATTGGATCAAAACGGTCCCCTACAATATCACAAGAATCAACTTCAGGCATTCAAAGACAGTCTCAATCGCGAACTAGCAAAACGAGGAGAGCCACGTGTTGAAAATCCTGCGGCTTCGGCCCATGACAATGTAGTGGTAAGGGATTTCAATTTAACTCTGACTACGTTACAGACTCTTCTGGAAAACATTAAAGATCTAAGATACGAAAACGATTTACTTGAACTGATTAAAAACGATGAGCTTTTAGTGTTCATAGAAAGTTGTGTCGGTACGAATGGCCTTAACGTTCAAATTCCGATGCCCATTACTTTTCTAAAAGAAAAGATCGGAGTTGAGGCAACTCAAAGAGCGCTGCTAAATCCAGAGCGGGCGAAATTTTGTTACAACCTTGAATTGAAGAAAGATGTGATGCTTTTCGGATTTGCTTATAACAAACAATTTGATTCCCAGTTAGTTAAGGAACGAACTTCTGCTGAGGGTGATATTGCCATTAAATACCGTCCTGCTCAGAATGGGGGTATTATTATCACTCCTCCGAGCTTGGAAGGTAAGTACCGCGGTGACTTTCTTGTTAGTCTGACAATTGAAGGGACACTAGATAATGAAAAGATCCTTTTGGAAAAGAGTACGGAAATTTTTGAGAAACTCTCCTGGAGAAATAATGCCACTGATCCGTATTCGCTTCTAACGGTTATTACTCGAGGGAAGGCGTACCATCGTCAATATCCAGTAACCACAGTTCCCATGCTTCCTAGAAATGCAGTAACGACTTCGGCCAGTAATCGGAACTGTGTCGCGTTTTGCCAAACCATGTTTAGTGGAACCACGACAACCTCGAGTGATGTAAATAACTCACGGGTGGCGATGCTTAAAAGAGATCAGAAGAAGCTATGGGAAGATTCACTCATGAGCTATAAATTGACTCTTGCTTATTCTCTCAATAATTCAGTTGATAAAATTAATATGAAAGATGTCACTGAAACAGGAAGACTATTAACTCTTGCCCTCTATTACCGAGATCCCAAGGCCTTTCAGGCCAATGCAGATTATCAGTTAAGTCTGTCTGAAGTTTGGGGTCTCAGATCTGAACCTTTCCTTAAAAAACTTTATAAGGATGCCATCGGTTCTGATCCTTCGAGTGAGATGCTTGACTATGTTAAAAAGAATCAGTTAACAATTCTCGAGGGCGTTCACTAAATTTTGGGGGTGCAGATTGAAATAATCTGCACTATCCTTGATCCTATCAGGGAGAACATATGTCCAGCGGTCCTCACACTCATCATACGATTGATTATATCGAATTTGCCGTAACTGACATGGAAAAGGCAAAGACCTTTTATACTAAAGCCTTCGGCTGGAAATTTAATGACCATGGATCAACTTACTCGGGTATTCAAAAAGAAAATGGCGAGATCGGTGGACTAAAGCTTGAGACAACAGTCACCCGCGGAGGTCCTCTGGTGATTCTCTACTCAAGTGATCTGCGAGATAGTTTAAAGAAAATTATAGCGGCAGATGGATTTATTACTCAGGAGATATTCTCTTTTCCTGGTGGGCAGAGATTTCATTTTAAAGATCCAAGTGGAAATGAATTAGGTGTCTGGTCAGAGAAATAAAAAAAGCCCCGAGGGGCCTTCAAATTTCATATCTTTGCATTTAACTTTTTTTCTTGGGTTCTTAACATTATAATCTATAAGAACTGATTCAAACTCACCCTCTGTTACACAAATCTGAAGGCCTTCGTAGAAATCGCCGTCCATCGGACATTCGTCTCCTCCAAATTCTTCACACATAGCTTCAGTACAGTTTTCCTCAGCTTGAGCTCTGTTGTCTTGAGAACTACTTTACTGTCACCAATGCTTAATTCAGATCCAGTGTAAGTCATACAACGAACTTTCTTATTCTTTCTCTGTTCGTTGGTTCATGTCCGCCAGTGGGCAGAAAACCAAACTACATCTAAACCGTTCATGCGCTTAAAGTTGAAAAGCTTGGAGTTCCCGCGACAGCAACTCCGGGCCATGTTGGATTTAACTTTTGGTGAAATTAAAAATAATTAATCAGAAGATTTACAATCCAGTCGCTGATCCCTAGAATTCACCTATGATTAATTACGACCCACACCGCTGGATGGACCATTTCTTTGACTATAAGGGCTCACTGGTCAAAGAGATCTCTGGGCGGGTTATACTTTGTACAATGTGGTCGGCCGGTGTTGTAGCCTTTCACCTTTATGTTGCACCAATCGGAATCCCTCCTGTTATCCATACACTCGTTGGTGTGGCCTTGGGTCTGTTACTCGTTTTTAGAACCAACGCCTCGTATGATCGTTTCTGGGAAGGAAGAAAGCTTTGGGGCGGTATCGTTAACGAAACTCGTAACCTGATTCGCTCTTCTGAGGCTTTTTTAATCAACGCTCCAGATATAAGAAAAGAAATTTCTCTCTGGACCATCGCCTACACTTACGGGGCCATGCATATTTTAAGAGACCGCGTAAGTTTAGGCCCAGTGGCCCAGGAACTTGATCCGGCCGAAGTGAAAAAAGCCTTCGAGTCAGGTCATCCCGCCTTGTATGCGGCCAATAAAATAAGCATGCTCTTACAAAAAGCGAAGATGCAAGGACACATCACAGATTATGCTCAGGCCTCTCTGGATCAAAACATTCAGCTCCTAGTGGATTATATCGGTGGTTGCGAACGCATTCACCGCACACCTCTACCATTTGCGTATGTGGTTCATCTGCGCCGAGCTCTGGTTATTTACTGCTTCACTCTGCCCTTTGCGCTGGTTGATCTCTTTGACTGGAAGTGGGCCGCCATCCTAGATACTCTCTTTTTATCCTATGTCTATTTTGGGATTGAAGAGATAGGAGTTGAGATTGAAGATCCTTTTGGGGAAGATGAAAATGATTTACCGCTGGAAGCGATATGTTTATCTATCGATAAGAATACGAGAATTTTTTCGAGCTAAAAATGAAGAATAAAACTAAGCTTGAGGCCCTGCATGTATGAAAGAACTCTCCGAACTCAAAATAACGAAGTACTACTACAAAGCAACTCTTCAATACGACGGGACCGGTTACGCTGGTTTCCAATGGCAAAAAGATATTCCCTCCATTCAAAATGATTTCAATCAGGCGATAACATCTCTGATTCAGGGAAAGATCACCACTATGGGTGCATCTCGCACGGATACAGGGGTTCATGCGCTCAAGCAGGTGGTGAAGATTACTTCTGAGAATCCCTTTGAATGCTCCTCTACTCTAGGCCCCCTCAATCATGCTCTGCCTGCACAGATCCGTTGTCTGGAACTAGAAGTGTGTCCAAGTGAATTCAAACCGGCCAACGATCCAATCTCAAAAGAATATCGTTACTATTTTACCAATATCAGAAATGTCGAAGATCTTGATCGAAGGTTCATTGCAAACTTTTCCCTGCCGCTTGATATTGAACTCATGAAAAGATGCTTGGGTGAAATCTTAGGGACACATGACTTCCAGAATTTTTGCTCGGCCGGAAGTAATGTCAAGAGCACCATTCGGGATATTACTTTTTGTGAGTTAACAGAAATCAATCCTCACAGCATCTTTGAGGAATCAGAGCTCTTTAAAATCCCAAGCCAGCAAACAAGTTGCTATCAACTTCGCATCGAGGGAAATGGATTTTTAAAACAAATGATCAGACATCTGGTGAGTGCCCTCTGGATGGTTGGTAGTGGAAAATTAACGAGGGATGAATTTATTTTTCAGTTAAAGGGTCCTAGACGGGAAAAAAGAATCTGGAAAGTTGCGAGTCCAAGTGGTCTATATCTTTATGGAATCAAATACATTTGAGCCGTCTTGACAGATCTCTAACATGAGCTTAACACGACATTTTTTTTTCTTGTGGTACTACGTTCGCAACCCATAAAAGGAAAAAAAAATGAAAAAGCTAATTTTGGCCACATGTCTTATTCTCAGCTCTCTTGCTCACTCTGGAGAAATCGTTCTAAGCGATACCGTTTATTCTTACGGTGAAACTTTTGCTCAAGGTGATTTCCAAATCAATGAATCTCTAGGTCGCGCTTGGGTCCAGCTCACTTATTACCCAGCTGATCCAGAGGCCAACTCAATACTAGAAAGAAAACAGATTAAAGGCTTAAGTTTTGATGCCACTTCTCAGGAAGTATTTCTTGAGACTGAAACTGGTCGCATTGTATGTGCTTATCAGAAAACAGGACTTTTCCGTATCAAAACGATCAGACCTACTGGAAACTGTCTTTTCAAGAAGTCACTTTATAGAGTAAGTCGTGATAATGGTTATGAAATTGAAACGATCACAAAACAAAAAGTAACTCTGAACTTTTAAACAAAGCATCTCGCTGGCCAGATTTTTTAACTATCAGGCCAGCAATTGTCTTTTCCCGATTTAATCTTAAGAAAACTTCATGTTAAAATAAGATTTCTCCCTTTATCTAAGACGAGATCAGGCTGTTCCACTTTTGGGAAGTCTTTAATCTCCGTCTCTTAAAAATCTTAAGCTTAAATAATATTCATGATCTATCCAGAAATTAGTGAGTCCAAACAATCGTTTGCTTATCAAAATTGATTTTACTTTATGTTAAAGGACACAATAACTTTAAATGAATAAAAGGAATAACCTTGAAAATACTATTTTTATCATGTTTTGTTATAACTCACTTTATCTCTTCAGCGTATGCACAGCTCTCACTAAAAGATTTAGGTATGCCTGATACGGTAGCAGTTGAAAGACAAGATCCAAAACTACAATTTGAGATGAAGGAAAGAAAATCTAAACTCAAAACACACGAAGTTTTAGGCTTAACAACGTTGGGAGCAATGACTGCGACTTTGCTTACAGGAAACACTGCTCTGGATAGCAATGTTCATATGTATCTAGGGATCACCACAGCTGCTTTATATTTTACGACTGCCTATTATTCTCTGACTGCACCTAAACCTTCAGGGGTCATCGATAGAGGAAGAATTAAATGGCACAAAGCTCTGGCCTGGATTCATTTTCCGGCCATGATCATCACTCCCATCTTGGGCTACATGTATAGAAAGCATGAAGATGAAGGGAAAAAGCATGGAAGTTTAGAAAAACAACATACGACCTTTGCTGGAATTCTTTACGGTTCATTCGCCCTTTCGGCCTCTTTAATGGTTATTGAATTCTAGGAGACCAAGATGAAATCCATCATAACTTTAGTCCTGATAAGTTTCTCCCTCATCGCCTATGCAGAAGATTATAATCTGGTTAGTGGTGAAGCGACCTACACCGTTAAACATACGTTTAAAAAAGTGGAAGGCACAAGCAGAGAAGTTAAAGGTAAAGTTCAATGTAAAGAGCAGCTTTGCCAATTTCTTCTTGCCATTAAAGTTGACACCTTTTTATCCAGCGACAGTAATCGTGATTTGAATATGCAAACAACTCTCGAATCTTCAAAATATCCCGTTGCTATTGCCAAGGGAGAATTTAACCTCAAAGAGTGGAATCAAGCCAAATTGGTTATTTCTGCGGAGGTCGACTTTCACGGCATAAAAAAACAATACACCATGACTCTAGTCAATGATGTTTCGGGAATGCAGAAAACTGATCTTGTTTTAGATCTAGAAGCCCATAAAATAGAACGACCTTCTCTTTTCACAATGAAGATTGAGAACACTGTACCTGTCCATTTTAAGCTACAGTGGAAAAAAGGAGATTAAAATATTTTGACCATCGCTAGGACCACGACGATGGTAAAGATAATCTGTCTTGTCCTTGCCACAGTTTGTTCCGAGAGTCCCGTCAATAATTGTTTTAGGATAAAGACTGAGACTAATATCCCGAGAACGAGAAAGAATAAATCCATTCCCACTTCAAAGCGTGTTCCATGAGAAACCTGGACAAGCAAAGACGCAAGCGATGACAAACCCACAGCAAAGAGGCTCGTCGCAACGGCCTGAGACTGTGAATAGTAAAAAAATGTTAAAAAGAGTGGAAGCATCAGGACTCCGCCTCCAAGGCCTGTGAACGTTGTTAGCGCTCCAAGAATAAGACCGACCGTTAGAGCGAGATACAAATTATTTTTAACAGTCGCATGATCTTCGGAAGATTTTCTTACCGGTTTCCAAACACTATAAAGAGCATAAAGAGAAACTGAAGATAAGATAATCGCTATATAGATGGTGGGTAAGTTTTCTTTAAAGGGGGCCATCAAGAAGCTTCCTAAAGCCGATGCAGTAACAATGAAAAAACCTGTTCGATACTGAGTCGCCTTTCTTTGTGAAACATAGTTTAGGATAGAGGCCACGACAACGGCGAGGAGAGAATAGACCGAAGCCTCTTTGAGGTCCATTCCTAAAAACTGAATGAATAATGGGATAGCAACAAGTGCCCCACCTGCTCCTGTCAAACCCATTACGCTGCCAATAATGATTCCACAGAAAAGATAAATCATTTTTCGCCCCTCATTATTACTTTCGTAGTCTTGGCTCAACAACTTTAAATAGGCCCATACCCAAAAGCATTGCAAGAACGAAGAGGAGAATATTTTTGTTCCAACTCATCGAAGCAACCAGCCCAGGCCCAGGACAGATACCTGCCCAACCCCAACCTACACCAAATATCGCTGCACCTATTATTAATTTCAAATCGAGATCTTTATTTGTTGGAAGATGAAACTTCGAATCCAGTATTGGAGACGAGCGTTTTTTGATAAGAAAAAAAAGCAGAGAGTGAATAAAAATCGCTCCAATCATGACTCCCAGAAGATTCATATTCCAGTCTCCTGTGATATCCAAAAAACCACGAACGACATGAACTTGTGTCATCCCACTTAGCCCAAGTCCAAGCGCAAAGATAAAACCAACAATTAATGAGATCACATTTTTCAAAGAGAACCTCTCAAGAATTTAAACACCAGAAGACTGAGCATACCGAACGCAATAAATGTCACAGTTGCTATAATAGAGCGCACAGACAAGCGAGAGATCCCGCACACACCATGCCCAGAGGTGCAGCCATTGCCAAGCAAGGTACCAAATCCGACCATTAATCCTGCGAAAATATAATCCCCCCACTGAGCAGAGGATTGTTGGACGAAAGCTTCAGGTCGCAAGAACGTCAGGACAAGTCCACCCAAAAATAGTCCACCAATAAATGACACTCTCCATCCGACGTCAGTCTTATTTGGTTTGACTATCCCTGCAAGGATTCCACTTATTCCAGTGACCCTACCGTTAAATAACATCATTAGACTGGCGGCCAATCCAATCAGGATCCCACCCAAAAGTGCATTAATCATGAATGACCCCTTTGATCGCATTCCAAGAAATATCCAAGCGGTAGGCCTTGAATCCATTTTCTCTTAAATAATTCGTTGAAAACGCCGAGAGAGCGCAAATTCTTCCACGACAAAAAACGAGAATTTTCTTTTTTTTGGGAATTTTTTTTAGACTCGATTTAAGTTCGGCCTGTGGAATATGAAGAATTAAGTCTGAATCATCTGCAGCGATTGTCTCATCCTGAGGTCTCACATCTAGCAGGACAACTTCTCCAGAGTCCACCATCTCTTTGGTTTCATCCAAAGAGAGCGTCCAATTAATATCGCCATACAGATCATGAGTTTCTAACACGAGGGAAGGATCAAGCTCTTGAGCAAAATCTTGGTAATGTTCCCAAAAAGCGAACATCGCCGTCGCAAGGAAATACATACGCTTCTGCCCATGAGTCTCTACACTAACCAGGCCCTCACCCAGCATCTTTCGTAAATGCATGGAGGTGTTGGCGATACTTTCATCTACTTTGTTTGCCAAGACATCAACTGTTAGTGGTGCTTGAGATAGAAAGTGTACTAGTCGTATCCGGACTGGAGACGACATCGCCCCTGAGAGAGAAGCGAGAGAAACAAAAATATCTTCTTGGCGTGTTTTCAGTACTTTAAGTTTGCTGTCCATAATATCTCCTGATCAAGATCTTACTCCTCTTTATTCAATTAATCAATTGAATATTTGTTTTAAGGGTGTATGATTCATGACAAGGCTAAAATGGGAGTTCATATGAAGATCCAGCATTTTTTTGATACTGACACTTCTACGATCACGTATCTGGTAATCGATGAAAGCACTAAAGACACGGTGATCATTGATCCAGTATTAGATTTTGATCCTCCTTCTGGGAAAGTGAGAGACTTGGGCCTCCAGGCCGTTATCACCTTCATTGTTGACAATCATCTCCTCGTGAGGGGAATTCTTGAAACCCATGCCCACGCTGATCATCTTTCTAGTTCACAAATTCTAAAACAACTCTTCCCTGAAGCCATTTTAGGGATTGGTGAAAAGATCAAGATCGTACAAGAGGTTTTCAAGACTCACTTTAATCTCCCCAATCTTAAAGTAGACGGATCTCAATTTGATCGACTCTTCAAAGATAACGATCAGGTAAGTTTTGGAAGCTTGAAGATGAAGGCCCTCTCGACTCCCGGCCATACACCAGCTTGCATGACCTATCTTTTTGAAGATGCAGCCTTCACCGGTGATGCCCTCTTTATGCCGGATTACGGAACGGGCCGTTGTGACTTCCCCAAAGGCAGTGCCACCGATTTATATCACTCAGTAACTAAAACACTCTATTCATTACCAGACGAGACGCGAGTCTATGTGGGGCATGACTACATGCCTAATGGTCGAGAGATGCGTTACCAAACAACCATTGGTGAAAGTAAGAAAAAGAATATTCAACTCACCAATCAAACCAGTGAAAAAGAATATGTTGATTTTAGAACGGCCAGAGATAAAACCTTGCAAGCGCCACGGCTACTGCTCCCAAGTATTCAAGTCAACATCGCTGCAGGACAACTCCCTGAGCGAGAAAAAAATGGCAAATCTTATTTAAAACTTCCTATTAGTACAGATCTGCGGTCAGGAAAACTTTAGGAGTCATTATGTTTGCAACAAGCTTTTTGAAAAATGACCTTCCAACTTTTATGCCAAATGACGTTTGTGAATTGAAGGATGTGATCCTCGTTGATGTGCGGATGCCAGATGAGTATGTAGGAGAACTGGGGCATATAGAGGGAACACGCTTAATGACACTGGGTCCAGAGCTAGATAGTTTTTTGGCATTGGCCAACAAACAATCACCAATTATATTTATCTGTCGATCTGGTGCACGCTCTGGCAGAGCTACAGCGCAAGCCTTAGCAGAGGGATTTGAAAACAGTTACAACATGGATGGAGGAATGCTCGCTTGGAATAAATTGTCTCTGCCTATTATCAACACCTAATACTGATGAGATTCTATTGAAAATTAGAAAAAACGTGAGGAACAGTAGTGAGGTAAGTCGCGAAAGTATTTCCAACATAAAGGAACGTGCATCGCAAAAATCGCATTAATAGGCTTAATTCGGTTTACGAAAGGGAAATTCAATCACAAAGCGGGTGTTCTTGGCAGTGCTATCATAATAAAGTTTGCCCCCATTTTCTTCCATGATCCCTTTGGAGATACTCAAACCTAAACCTGTCCCTTTACCAACATCTTTTGTCGTAAAGAAAGGATTCATGATCTTGTCGGCTATATCGGCCGGTATTCCGGTCCCGCTATCAGTCACCATAATCCTTATGCAGGAATTTATTTGTTGGACGGAAATATCGACCCATCTCTCTGAGAATGCTTCGACCGCATCAAAAGCATTTCCCAAAAGATTCAGCAAGACTTGGAGGATTTGTGTTGGCCTGACTTCGATGTCAACTTCTTCGAGATTGTTAAAATTCACATTCAGTTGGATTTCATGATTTTTAAAACGCTGGCGGCATAAATCAAGGGTCTCATTTATCAAGAGGCCAATTGAAGTCATTTCAAGGATATCTTTTTCACCGTTGCGGGAAAAAGATTTAAGCCCTTTGATGATCTTAGAAATCCTAAAAACTGTCGATTCAATCTTATCCACATCTCTAACTGCTGGACTATTGCCCAACTCACGTTTAAGACGGGAACAAGTCCCAGCGATAATCGTCAAGGGGTTATTAATTTCATGGGCAATTCCACTGGCCATCTCACCTAAGGAAGACATCTTCGCTGAAGAAACTAATTTCTGCCGTTGTAAGTTCAATGTGGCTTCTGCATTGATTCGATCGGTGATATCTTCAACTGAACCCACAAAGCCAACTGTAGCCCCATCAGCAGACAAAATGGGGGCTGCACGGGAAGAAACGTAACGAACACCCTCTTTGAGATTGAGAAAACGGAATTCAGAATGAAAATTTTTATTATTTTCAATGGCACTATTCCATTCCTTAAAAACTTTTTCGACATCATCCGGATGAATCGCCTTACTCCAACCATCACCAAAAGCCTCATTATCCGCTTGACCCGAGATCTCCATCCAGACTTTATTAACGTAATTACATTTTCCCATCAGGTCTGTTTTATAAATCCCGATCGGAGCAAAAATCGCGAGAGATTGAAAGAGCTCTCCACTGTCTTTGAGTTTTTGTTCATTCAAAGTCGCTTCAGTCACGTCCATGGATGAGCCAATTAAACGAAACGGTTTACCATCATCATCTTTAATCAACTTAAGCCTAACCAATAACCAAACGGAGTGCCCATCAAGATGGATCATACGATAGCGTGCTGTGGAGGTTCCCTTCTCAAAACATTCCTGATTTGAGTTTAGGGCCAAGGATTTATCGTCTGGATGAACTATAGAGAGCCAGAAGTTAGAATCATCAAAAAACTTTTGAAGTGAGTGGCCTAAAATGGTTTCCGTTGTTTTGTTAGCGTATTCAAGTTGAGATTTTTTAAGATTAACGACCCACGTCGAGTCAAAACTATTATGAAACATTTCTCCGAATATACTGTTTTGTAGGTTTGCAATCATCAGTCCAGTTTAGGCAGGATGGAAAGGAATGTTAAGTAGCTTTAAATAAAATTGAATCAGTCGGGGTCCGTAATGCGGTGACTCCTAGTCTCGGAGAGACACATAACTTAGACCCGTCCCATTTGTGATAGTATTTTAGGGAAGTATGAAAGTATCTAGACTAAATGCATCCAAGCAGGGAGGCTCCATTGATTCAAGAAGTACTCAAGCACCTCATCTCAAAATCTGTAAAATCTCTTGGCCTTGCCGTGATTGAAATTCACGGTCAGTCTCATTTTGAAGAAATAGAATCACTTCGCCTTCAAATGAAAAAATGTCGCGGACAAGAAGCCGCGATTGTCGAAAACGCACTAGTGAAGGCGTACAAAACTCTCAAAGAAAAGCCGGAAGAAGACCTACGCTTGATCGCTAAATCTTTTTCTCTGATGCTAGAGCTCATCAATGCCTGCGAGACCGCCTTTCGTTCGCACAGGCTTGCCAAGTACCAAGTTCCACAAACCGTAGCACCTGAAGCCATTATCTACGTCTTTACTTCTCATCCGACAGAATCAAGAAGTGCTCACTATTTAACACTCATGACTCAAGTTGAGAAACTTCTTATAGAAGCTCTGGAATCAGACTTTATAGTTATTGAAAATCGTCTGCTTCACCTTATGCGAATTGCTGTTCGAATCGATATCGCCAACAATAAGCGGCCTCAGGTGAAAGATGAAATGGAGCAGGTTTTTCAAACCGTTCTCGCTCCGGAAATTCTCGGTGAGCAGATCGCTCTCGCTCAAAATGGCGTCGTCATCAGTTTTAGAACTTGGGTCGGCGGCGACAAAGACGGGCATCCGAAGGTGGGTGCCGTGACCATGGTTCAAAGTCTGCAGGAGTCTCGTACCAGACTTCTAGCCTTTATCCATTTAAAGCTCCATGCCTTTGAACTCGAGCTCTCTCTTTTGCATGATTCAAAAACAATTCATCAGAAACTTGTTAAAATCAAATCCATTCTCAAGAGTCTCAAAAGAATAGCTGCATCAGATGGAAAGCACATCGCTCGCATCCGTAAAGAATTTGATATCTTTTTAACTGAGACCGAATCCTTCCATCTCGCCTCTCCGCTTATGATCGAAATCAAAACCCTCTTGTGGCTCTATCCAGCTCTGGTCCTTCCTCTTGAGATCCGCGAAGACAGCGGCATGATCCACAAGGCGGTCAACCATCCTAGTGAGCCCATCGCTATGATGCTCAGGAAGCTAAAAGAAATATCCCGCGGGTATGAACCGAAGTGGTATGTGCGGGGCTTTATCATCAGCATGTGTATGACCAGTGAAGATTATCTGGCCGCAGTGAAAGTGACTGAGAAAAATCTTGGCAACCTAGGTATTCCGATTGTTCCCCTCTTTGAAAACGAAAAAGGCCTCATCGACTCAATTAACATTTTAACTGAAGCCATGAAAAAGCATGACTTTATCGAAATCCATAAAAAAGTCTGGGGCTCACGTTTTGAAATCATGGTCGGCTATTCAGATTCAAGTAAAGAGAATGGAGTACTGCCTTCAAGACTGATGGTTGAGAGTGCCCTTTTTAAAATTGAAACATTTCTCAAAAGCATAAATCTCAAACCCGTTTTCTTTCATGGTTCGGGTGGAAGTACCAGCCGCGGTGGCGGAACAGTCCAAGAGCAAATCTCTTGGTGGCCCCAAAGTGCGCTGGATATCTTTAAAGTGACAATTCAAGGAGAGATGGTTCAACGAAACTTCTCGAACCATCTCATCATGCGATCGCAAGTCGGAAAAGTGATAGAATCCTATGCTGTGGTTAAACCAAAAGAACCGAAGCATCCTAAAACTTTGAATATCTTTGGAGAATCAGTTCAGGCCGAGTACCGCCGCTTAGTGAGTGATCCTTCATTTCATCAACTTACAAAAAAAGCGACGCCCTACCAATACTTGAATCTCCTACGAATTGGTTCGAGACCCACTAAACGTCAATCTCCAGAAGAATTGAGTCTCAGGGCCATTCCTTGGATTCTCTGTTGGACGCAAACACGACTTCTTCTCCCTGTTTGGTGGGGAACTGGAACGGCGTGGAAGAAACTCTCAAAGACCGATAAAGAACAACTGCGTTCTTATTATCAATCGAGTCCCCTCATGCAAACATATATCAAAAATCTAGGCTTCACATTCGCGAGAACCGAACTCGGCGTTTGGAATTTTCATCTCGGCTCATCCGATCTCTCCCAAGATGAAAAAAATTTCTGGAGAGAGAAAATTGTTCAGGAGTATGAGCAGTCTATAAAATTCTTTGAGGAGATTTCTGAAGAGAAGAATCTAACGTGGTTTAGGCCGTGGCTTTCAGAAAGTATATTTTTCAGATCCAGCATGATTCATCCGCTCAACGTAATTCAGAAGATTGCGCTTGAAAGACAAGATCATATTCTCTTAAGAGAGACAGTCACAGGGATTGCTTGTGGGATGTTGACGACGGGATAGATAAGAAATTAATCATTTCTCAGTCGAATGGAGAATATTTAAAAAATCAATACTCATTTGATTTCCGTCTTTATTCATTGCTTTGATTTCTTCATTATGCTTAAGAATATTCTTCAATATAACTGGCAACTTCATTATGTCCGTCTTTGGTAAAAGTTGATAGGCCCCAAGATTCACCATCTTTATTTCATGACTTTCAACGGCATTGCCTGAAAAGAAAATAAAAGGCACAAAGCTCTTCATCTCTCTAACCATCGTCAAGAGTTTAATCCCATCAATCTTTGGCATGACAAAATCACAAACAACAATATCATAATGATTTTCAGACAATTTCTCTAAGCCGACTTCTGCTCATAGCGCCATATCAACTTGAAAGTTCTCCTTCAGCAGAAGCGCACTCAAAATCTCCAGAAGATCTAGTTCATCATCGATTAAAAGAATTTTTTTTTGCACAACTTCCATACTATCAACCCTTGTTTCGGTAGATTAGTATTATAGCATATTTAATCTTCGGAAGGCGGGATAATGAATTAAGTTTTCGTTAATTTATTGCGTAAAACTCTGAAATTTAGCAAGGCGCCGATTGTTTTTAAATATTTTCTTAATTAATTAATTACTTTTATACGATTTGGAATTTTAAAAGCTAGATTCATTGCAGGCGTTAAATCACAAGGACATTCGGTCAGCTATATCCAAATAATTTTGAAAGAACATTATCGACCCTACGGTTTACGTTCGATATTATTTTAATCTTGAGGTAAAATCAAAACCGAAAAAGGAAATCAAAAAATGGAAGATCCAAAAAAAAATAAATACAAAGCACTCATCGTTGATGACGACAGAGATCTGCTAGAAATGCTTGCAGATATTTTAACGACAGCAGGCCTAAAGGTTGTTACTGCAACAGATGGTGTGGATGGATCGTTTAAATATAACAACGAGACATTTGATATTATTTTAACTGACATCAAAATGCCCAAAAAAGATGGGATCAAATTCGTTCAATATATACAGGCGACAGAAGCTCAAAAAATGATGAAGTCCGGCAACAATAGTAAATCGACACCGATTATTCTCATCAGTGCCTCAGCAGAAGAGTATCGCACGGAGCTTGAATTATTGGCGAATATTGAGATTCTTAATAAACCCTTTAGCCCAGAAGTTGTTATGGATAAAGTTAACCGACTCCTGGAAAAGAAACCAACCGATAAACGAGCGGCAGAAGGAAACATAGTCAGCTTCAAAAGTGGTGATTATGTCATTAAGGAAGGCGAAAGTGGCACGGATCTATTTTTTTTGAAGGAAGGAACGCTTAAAGTCTTTAAGAAGGGCGTGAATGGATCTGAGATCATCATAACGACGATTGTGGCCGGGGAGATGATCGGAGAAATCGGTTTTCTCTTGCACAAAAACCGAACGGCTTCTGTCGTTGCCATGACTGATAGCAAGCTGATTTCAATCCCAAAAGAAAAATTTGAAGCTGTTCTTTCGACTCAACCAAGATGGTTCAAGGCGTTGTTTGAAACGATAGCAAAGAGATTAGACGATACAACGAATCTTCTGATGGAAGAGAGGTCCAAGAATTAAAAATTAAAAATTAAAATTAATTATTTTTAGATCTGGGTTATCAGCGAGCTCTTTTGTCGCTTCTTTGCCAATACTGATATAAATTCCATTTTTATTATCGGACAAAATGCTGAGTGCATTTGCGATATTCTTAACTTGCTTGGGGATCAACGCCCGTCCAGAAAAAAATTTAATCCGCCAATACTCTATGAATTGTGATTTTGACATATCCAAGACTTCATCAAAAGCTTCAGGGTCAATCCCCTGTAAATCATCAATAAGTAGAACGACAGAGCTACCATTTTCCCAAGTAAGGCTTTCAGCTTTAAGGATTTTCAAGACCTTTTGCTGAGTAATAGTCGCGATGTTTGATTTATTTACTACGACAAAAACAACCGCCGCAGATACCTGAGCATAGAGCGAAGTGAAAAAAAATATTGTGACAAAAAGAGATATCTTCATAATTCAATTTTCTTTTAACTAGAATAAGCTTAGATTGTAATGAGAAGTCTTGGATGATGACAATGTCTTCATGTGGGAAACAACATGTATTTTTTTCTTGGAACACTTTTCTCTCTAATGTCTTTTAGTGCAATAGCACAGAACATCCATTATTTTGGAAGTATTAAGGCGTCTAAAGCCACCATCGATAATAATGAGATTGGATTCGATGGAATTAAAAACAAAGTTACTATCACACCACTAACGACTGCCGGCTTTAGCTTTGATGCTAACTTAAATGATAAATTCCAGGCACTCGCACAATTTATCTATCTCAACAATTCTACTCTCGGGGTCGATTTATTACAGTTGAGATATCATATCGCCACTGATCTGGTTGTCAGAGTGGGCAGACAGCGTCTACCTCTTTATCTCCATTCCGAGAATATTCAAATTCAGGCACTTCTACCTTGGATCACAGCACCGCGTGAAGTTTATGGAAGAGCTCCTATTTATTCATTTTCGGGTTTGAGTCTGGAAAAAAACTTTGGGGACCATTTGGGAATTCATCTCTATGGTGGCGATACCAAGAATGATTTTGTGAATGGAGATGTTCAGTATGATACCTCGATTAGTAACCTGGTTGGTGCTCGTTTAAATTTCAAAGCAAAAGATTTTAATGCTTTTGTGAATGCCTTGCGTGCTGAAGGTCAGTTAAATGTTCAAACGGATGTTACAAATCCAATGCCAGGGGCTGAAAGCACAACTGTGGGATTTAAGCAAAGCTTTAGGCTTGAAGGCATCAATAGTTATTCTACAGGTTTTCAATACCGTCCGAAGCAATTTTTTGTCATGTCAGAATATTCTGTTTTGAGTAGCAGAAATGCGGTTTTAGAAAGGACTGAAGACGCTTATGTAAGTGTTGGTAAAGAGATTAATGAAAGATGGATCCCAGTTGCAACATTTTCCACTGATTTAAATATCGCTTCTCATTTATCACCTACCAAGACCAGTACCTATGCGTTCAATCTGAATTACCGTTTAGATTATAACAATATCCTCAAGGCAGGTTTTGAGCATATCAACTATAAAGAAAGAACAGTTTCAACCTCTGTCGGACCTTCGAGCGCCAGTTCCTTCACCAATGGATCCCCTGGAGGAAACTTTGATATCTATTCCTTAATGTGGGCTTTTGTGTATTAATGACAAATAAAATAAAAGTTTTCCCTAAATCATTAACCATTTTCAGTCTTATTTTCCTTTTCTTGGTTCTGGGTTTTGGCCTCTATTCTCAATTCAGAACGTCTCAACTTCTGACCTCTTTTCAGATGAATGATATTCCAACGCTACAATTGTCAAGTGCCGCCACCAGAGTGATTAATGAGACAGAATTGCTTCTTTCAGATGGAGAGCTGAATCGTGAAAAGGTATCTTTTCGGGCACTGGTTCTTGAAGATTCACTAAAAGAGCTCTTGTTGTTGACCAATGATTTTCCTGAAGTGCCGTCAAAGTTTGCTCGTTCATCCAGTTATAGCAAGTTTCAAAAATATCTGAGTAGTGATTTAAAAACATCTCCCGAAGAGAATATGTTCACAGACTTAAAAGGAGATGTTCAGACCTTAGTGGAGGATTACCTGGTCAAAAAGAACAAGGCCATAAGGCGTCAAGTTTTTTTTGGGTATCTCTCTAGTGGAATTAGTTTTCTTGGAGTCCTCTTCTTTTTCTTCCTTTTATTTGCAATCTACCGGCGGTATCAAAAGAACCTAGAAAGATTGGAAGTTGTTACCCAGAATCTCGAGAAAGAGAGATTAGTAACAATTCAGTCTTCTAGACTTGCCTCCCTTGGTGAAATGGCAGCAGGGCTGGCCCATGAGATTAATAACCCATTGGCGGTTATTATTGGGCGTGCAGAAATCATTACGTCATTAATAAATAATGGTGAGGCAACTGATTTAGAAATATCAAAAACCATTTCTAAGATTAACGAAATGGCAAAACGGATTGCTCTCATTGTAACATCCATGCGTAAGATTTCAAAACAAGCAGATCAGAGTGCACCAACAAAAATAAATTTATTCAGTGTCATTGAAGATGTTTTGAACTTGTCGTCTGAAAGATTACAAAATTTATCGATCGTTCTCGATTTGTCAGGTTTGGATAAGAAGATTAATGTGAACGCCAACTTTTCTCACCTTTCTCAGATCTTGATTAATCTGATGAACAACGGAATTGATGAATTGCAGACGCAGCCTGAAGAAAACAGGTTCATTTCGTTTTCAACAGAAGAGCTTGAACGAGAGGTCCTTTTAAAGATTAAAGATTCAGGAACTGGCATTCCTGCGAAGGTGCGGGAAAAGTTGTTTCAGCCTTTCTTCACGACAAAAGATGTTGGGAAAGGAACAGGCCTAGGTCTGAGCATTTCAAAAAACTTGATGCAGGAAATGGGTGGGACTTTGGAATTATCCCCAGATCTTAAGCAAACATGTTTCATTTTGAGATTTAGTAAATCCGAAACTACATAACCATACCTAACTATACTGGTACAGCGCCATGATCTCTTAAACGCACTTTATCTTTTGTTGTACACATCCATAATTTTTTTAGACTCAAAACAGAAATTTATTATAGATTGTATAAAGAAGCTCACACTTTCTTTGTGAAAACTTTACTGAGTAGATTGTAAATGGTCTCTTGTTTTAAAGGTTTTGAGAGGACTCCATCGACTTTATCTCGGATGTTTGAGATGTCCATGTTGACACCCCCTGTGACCAAATAGATGGGCCCCTGATAGTTGGTGTTTTTGACTTTACTGATGAGACCCAGGCCATCAAGAATCGGCATCTTCATGTCAGAAATAACAAGATCTATTTGATGAATATGCTTTGAAAAAATCTCGAACCCCTCAAGACCATTACAAGCTATCAAAACATTAAGGCCATAGCCTTCCAAAATATACTTGTAGATTTCAAGAAGATCTTCTTCATCGTCCACAATCAAGACAGTGCCTGAAAAACGTTTCGGGGAATCAGTTATGAGTGCCGAAGCGTTTTCAGGTTGGGAAGACGGACCTTTTGCTTCTTTGATGGCTGGCAAAATTACAGTGAACAAAGACCCGTTATCCACTTGGCTTGAAATAAGAATTTCGCCGCCGTGTTCTTTGACAATAGAATAGCTGAGCGCAAGTCCGATGCCCGTCCCCTTATTCACAGATTTGGTTGTAAAAAAAGGCTCGAAAATTTTTAATTGAAGTTCAGGAGCAACGCCGGCCCCTGTGTCTTTTACTGAAATTTCAATGCTCCCGTTTATAAGCTTACAAAAAAGATGGATCTGCTTTACCGGTCTGTTCTCAAGCGAATCCTTCGCGTTACTGAGGAGATTCAAAAGAACTTGCTGAAGTCTCCCTCTGTTTCCAAAAAAAATCAGACCAGGTTCAACTTGTGAAGAAAGGTCTATACCCTCCCCATCATAGATGCCTCGAATCATATCTTCCGTTTCAAGGATTAGTTCTGTTAGGGAGAATTCATTAAACTGAACTTCATCCGTTCTGGAGAGTGATCGGAGACCTTTAATTATTCCGGTGATGCGATCAATGGCTTTTTCAATCTTTAGAAAGTATTTCTCAGTGACAGTATTGGTTTTATTGTCATCTTTCAGATGCATCTGCAGTAATGAAAGATTCCCAACCATGATAGCAAGAGGATTGTTAATCTCGTGACCAATCCCAGCAGCAAGCGTGCCAATAGATGCAAGTTTTGCTTGATGTTGGTTGATACGGATCTGTTGTGCCAGCTTCTTCTCCACCTGTTCTAGTTCTAGGCTCTTGATCTTTGTCTGTTGCTTCGAGAGGACATCTTTGAGAATGAGGACGTCCGTGATAATGCATCCTGGATGGGCCATTAAATTGCCTAGACCATGAGCATGTATGTCTCCAATTTTGGTTAGAAAAGGCCAGCACACAAAAAGGACCGTTTCACCGAAGCGGTGAGCTGTGGCACGAAATGGATAAGGTATATCGCCAATCGAGAAGTTGATAACAGTACCTTTAACCTGCTCGAAAAAGTCTCTATCGCGGCTAATCTTCGGTTGAGAAAAACTCACGACTTCAAGCAAAGACACACCGGTGCCCAGGCTCGCCTCTAAGCTTTGCGAGCACATCGATACGATGCGGTTGCTATCGACAAGAAACCAGAAATTACTGAAAGATTCGAAGTCAATCATTGGTGCTTTAATATCTAACTACAAATTTTGCTTTCTCACCCTCATCTCCAGGCAACAAAGTAACGTGGCAAGACTGATTAAACATTTTGAAAACGCCCTTCAGGAGCCCGATGACAAAGTATTCTAGAGGCATCTGCATCCGCACTGTAGCGTAATGAACAATGACCTTATTAGGTCCCTTATGTTCTACCCAAAAACTGGGAGCCGAGAGCCCGGAAAAAAGAAGCTGAAGGCGGCTATGAAGACTATCCAAGGATTCAATTAGTCCAATCGGTGAATCTGCAAAGGATTCCAGGATTGATTTGTACTCTGAATTTTTGGCGTAATCGACCCAATAGATGCCAAAAGCTTCGAGGAGTTCTTCCGGCATAATAGTCGTTAATTGGGAAATAGCTCCGATTAAATCTCCTGTGACTTTGTCATCGTATTGCTCAAAAGACGCGAAATCTTGAATCTTAAGGTTAATTTTTTGAAGGACTAAGTCCCACATCTTTTCACCGTGATTCTCGATGACCATCGATTTGATCGCCTGATTAACCATGCCGTACATAAGATGCCCTTTAAAATGAAATTGCTAAACATCATTTTATTTTGTTTTTATAAAAAAGTCTTTAGTAACTTACCCGACTTCAGGTGTCTGATTTGACACCTCGTTTAACATGCACCTTGTTTAATTTTTTCCAAACTGCCTCGCTTAATTGGTGTTGTAAAATAGAACTCGATACCCACTCGTTGATCAATCTGTTTTCCTTAAAGCGTTACGACTCTTTAAATTCAATTAATTATCGTTTCTAATCTCGCCTCAATTCTTGCAGTCAGGATGAGATGAAAAACAATTGCCCAAACTTCTCCTGCGCATGCCCTGACTTTATCATCAAAGACGGTAAATTTAAGCGGCATGAAGATTCCAAATTCATCCAAAGGTTTCGCTGCAAAAATTGTGGCGCGAGATTTTCTTCAGCGACTTTTACACCCACGTATTATCAAAAAAAACGTAGGATAAACTCCCCACTTTTAAAGCTCATTTCATCAGGAGTCTCATTAAGAAGATCCGCTCATCTTTTGGGTGTGAGTCGGGGAACAGTCGAAAAAAAACTTCCGTTCCTTGCTTCTCGATGCAGAAGATTGAATGACAGGCATCTTAACTCACTCAATGGTCGAATTCACAATATCCAGATCGATGATCTGATCACCAAAGAGAATTCAAAGCTCAAACCACTCTCGATTTCAATCGCAGTGGATGAAAACAGAAGAACGATACTTGCCTTAGAAGTGTCTCAAATACCAGCGTTTGGGCATCTCGCTAGACATGCTGTGAAAAAGTATGGCGCTCGAAAAGATGAGCACTCCCAAGGACTCAATCGGATGTTTAAAAGAATCGCGCCACTACTGGTTTCGGAAGTTTTGGTTAAGTCAGATGAACACACAAGTTATCCACGTTTTATTTCGGCCTTTCTTCCAAAAGCTAAGCACCACCAATTTAAAAGTGAGCGGGGTTGTGTTGTGGGACAGGGGGAGCTTAAAAAAGTGGGATTTGATCCGCTCTTTATTATGAATCACACTTGCGCGACTTTGCGAGCAAACGTGAACCGACTTATTCGAAAGACTTGGTGTACGACCAAGGAGCCTCAAAGGCTTCAGGATCACTTAGATATCTTTATGTTTTTTTATAATCAAAGACTGCTAGAGAATGCACTAACACCATTTTAGTGAGGCAGTTTG